>NZ_CP120683.1:2400000-2700000 GCF_030506325.1 Tunicatimonas pelagia
CACTCGCACCTTGGGTACAGCCGGGTTTACCTGGTAGCGGTGCTCACCCGCCGGAAGCACTTCGGAGCCATCGACCGACTGTACCAGCAAACGAGGTGGGCTAGGTGGGCAAGGCGGGCGTATTTTCAAGGAAACCTCATCTTCGGCATCGGTGAGTACCGAGCAGTTGCCCGTGGCGTATACCAGCACCTTCACAAAGTACTCTCCGTAGGCTAAGCCACTCAGATTAAAGGTTTTACGGTTACTAGTACCCGTACTGGTTTTAGCGACTACGGTTTGGTTGCTACCCCGTCTTACTACCCACCATTCATATTTTTCTACCGTAAGATCACCACCCAAGTCACTATGGCTCAGCGTAGCGGTGATAGATCGGGTTCGGGGACTACCCTGCTCTACTTCCGGGTGGTTAACCGTAAGCCTCGGGTTCTGCAACGTATACCCTCTTTCCTGGCAGGTTACCTCAAATTCCGGACTGTCGTACGATAGGGAATTGCGCGTGTATTAAGGGGCAAACGAAAGGTCAATAAGGGGGTAAAATTGATTTCTTTATTTTATAGGTGTAAGTGACTGATTGATAAAGCGTTATGAGGGGATAAGAAAGTTTTTGACGAAAAGCTGGAGTTCAAACGAAAAGTCAACTTCTTCCGGTTTCTGCTGTTTTTGACAACTTTTAATGCAAAAAATGAGGGGATAAATTCCATTTACGCTATTTGACTTCCATTATTCGGAAGGAGTATTTTTCGACCGACATTCTTCTTTGGATACACTCCACTTCTCATAAAACTTCTTTTCGTCCATTGTTGCACAGTCATATTCTTTTTCAATCTGTTGGCTATCGAGTGTACTTCCTTGTATCACCACTTGATATGCATGAGGGTATAAGGGAACAATTATATTTTTAAGTAGCGTGTTTATATCTTTACTTATTGTCTTGAGTAATTCATCCATCGATTTGGCTTCTCCAAGAATTTGATCAACTGCTGTAAAAGCCTCATTTTCAGTTCTTTTACCATTAACAACCCCCATAAAAATCGCAGCCATCTCTATTCTATATGTATCATAGATATGCTCCAGAACTCTATTGAAATCTCTATAATCAGGATAAAAGAAAGCCTTTAGTATTTCTAGTTTATTGGGTCTGCCTTTCCAGTATTCAATTTCCAAATGCATCACTTTCCTTATCTTAGAATTCTCCTCCTCATCGTCAGATAGATTATTAAATAACATGCTACTCGATGAGGCAGGCTGCTCTTTGCCTACTTTTTGACTTTTTTTTGTCCCGGACAGATTTGTGACACGATCCGTGACATTGGCAGTTTCAAATATGTCATTATTTTCATACTCTATAATTTCGTTAAGTATTTTTTCATCTAACTTTTTTGCAATTAGAGTATTTAGATCGATTTCAAAAAAATCGGCAATTTTAACAAGATCGTTTATATCAGGCATAGATTTTCCGTGCTCATAGCTACTAATGGCACTTTTCTTCTTATCTAACAGATTTGCTAGATCGGTTTGAGTAGCTTTGCGGGCTTTTCTCAACAGTTTGATATTATTGGAAAAATGATTATCCATTATCTTTTTATTGATCGATAATAATTGACTTAAAGTACAAAATTAACTAACTTTGTGTTAAAGGTAATAAATAAAACTTAAAAGTTATGATTAACCGAAAAGAGATAAAGCACGCATTGCCACACGGCAAGCTATCGGAAATAGCTAAAGAGGCTGGGGTCTCAAAACCTTCGGTCAGTATCTGGTTTGCCGGAAAGATCAACAGCGAACGAATCGAAAAGGCAGCTGTCAAAATCTATGTACAGCATAAAAAAGAGCGCAATAAGCTGAAGAAAGAATTGCAATCGGTAGAAAATTTGTAGCACATGCGGGACGGGAAAAACTTTTTGATAGGAGATATACCTCATATTTCTCGAGAATACATGCGACGGCATGGTATCGAGGATGGTGCAATAAGGCAAGATCAACGGCGGGATCGTGAGAAAGGTACCAACCGTTGGAGCCAGAACTACATCCAATATAAAGACATACCTGGTCCTACAAAAGAATCACTTCCTGACCGGGAAAGCATTGTTGCCGAAATTGAGCTTGAAGCAACTAAGAGCAAATTAGCTGGCCAAAATCAAAAGCTTAGAGAGCAAGTGTTTCGTTTAAACGAGGCAGTGTCAAAATGGCAAAAACACCGGAATCAGGTAATGAATGATATACGCTGTAAGGATTTGACCTCTCACGAAATAAAGCAGGTATGTAGAAAAGTAGCTTTGTACCGAGAGCTACTAGTAATGAAAAAAGAGGGGGTGCGAGGAAGATTTGAAGCATACCAACAGGTTTCAATTACTAATTATAAGAAGTTCAAAAACGATTCAAGTTTATCTAGAAAGTTAACTATAGCCGAACAGGACGTAGTAGGCGCAATACTCCATCAAGGTAGAGGAAACTCTAATTCTCGAAAAACAACTAAAGAACACGAAGAATGGATAATATTTTATTCTACCATAGGAAAGGCGTATTCACCCTCTCAGATTCTAGAGCGAGTGAATTGTTTGTGTGGCATTTACGAGCTTAACGAAATAAGCCTTTCCAGTGTAAAGCGAGTGCGGAATATTCCGAACAATCATGAGCTTATTGAGGTGTTTGATAGAGATCAGAGCACGCGCACCACACTGAAACTTGCATTACCGCTTCATGCAGGTGACCAGTATCAGGTAGATGAATATAAGTTAGAATTCTATTATGATGATGAAAGAACCAATGGTAGTCAGTGGAATACCATGTACCTATTTACGGTAATGGATGTTTACAGCCGGAAAATTGTGGCTTACAACTTTAACGAGGTAAGTGACCGTTGGCTATTTCTCAGTACACTTAAAATGGCAGTAAAACTCTATGGTTTTTTACCTCACGAAATTGTCTCAGATAATCATTCAGCAAACCAAACCTTTGAGGTTAAGGATTTTAAAGATGCACTGGATAAGCTAGAGGTTACATGGACAGTAGATAGCAACCCACGCAGGAAAGCAGTTCTGGAGCGATGGCACGACACTTTTCAGAATAGCATGAAACATTATTTTGGCTTTAAAGGAGGGTCGCCAAAAGACAAACGACAGGGTAGTAGACCTGCTGAACGCCTTCTTAAGCTATACACCAAACGAAGCAATGTCCGTGACCGAAATGGTCTTATCCTTTTGGCAATGGAGGGAATTGAGCGGTACAATAATACCCCTTTACCCAAGCGCAAGGGAAAAACGCCCAATGAGCTATTTAAAGAGTCAAAAAAGCCTAATGTAGTTCCGGTAGATGATGAAACACTAATTAACCTGTTTTGGCTCAAGGCGGAAGAAACAATTAGAGATTCAAAAGTAGTATTTACACGACAAAAGATAACGCATGAATACCCATTGGCTTTTGCTTCTCACGAAATCCGCCAGCAGTGGAATAATCAGAAAGTAATCGTGTGCTACGACGAGAAAGATTACTCGGAAATATTTATTCTCGATCCATCTAACAGACGACTGATTACAAGCTTAAAAGAAATGCCTAATCTACACGGGGATAAAGCCAATCAGACCAAAGAAGATTTGGACTACATGGCTAAGATAGCGGCGAAAGACAAAGCCTATAATAACCATCTAAAGCAGCAAATTGAAAGTTTGGGAAGTAGCATTGTGTCTAGAATTACCCCTGATGCTTCTCACTATATGACTCATGGAAAAGAGGTTGCCCGACAAGCTGAGGACATTTACATGAGAAATGAGCTTATGGAAATTCAAGGAATTGATCCTGACAACATTAAACCTATCAATGAGAAAAGTGATCTGGAACTGAGTCCGGCGACTAGACCCATCCTAGCCCGTCAGGAGAAGGAGGGGCGAGCTATCAAAAACGCCTTCAAAGGTGATAGAAACCTGTCTATTTACATTCCTGATGAAGAGGATGAAGAATAAAAAAAGCCGCTGGGACGGGATAGCGGCTCCTGTTAATGCTTGTAAAACCAAACAATAATAATAATGACGAATTTAGTTGAAAAACATGACATTCAAAAGAAACTTGTTGTATATCAGCAAGAAACTGGGCTAAGTTATGGGCACATTGCTCAACAAGTAGGATGTAGTACAGCCATTATTAGCAACGTCGCCAACGGGAAGTTTGATAACATCAGCCCTGCTATGTTGCAAAAGGTCAATCAGGTAGTTACCTCTCAAAAGGAGAGTTTTCATGTCCTGACTACCAACAATTTCAATGATATTTTTAAGACCTGTCAACAGGCAAAATCTCATCAATTTATGATTGGGCTGATTGGGGATACAGGACTAGGTAAAACCCTAGCCCTAAAAGAATTCTCCCGACGTAAGCAGGTCTACTATATTGAGTACTGTCCAACTATGACTCCCAAGAACTTTTTTGAGGAGCTCCTAAAAGCAATGGGTGTAGCTTTCATCGGGTCAAAGCATGAAATGCTGAACCGGATTGCTGAGGAACTTAATGCGGTGAGAAATACCCTGTTAATCATTGATGAGGTAGGTCAAATGAGCCAAGCAATGTTTCAGTATCTACATACGCTACGAAACAAAACTATGTTCAATGCCGGAATGGTGCTCTCTGGGATGCCTTACTTTGAAGAGTATCTCAAGAAGCTAGTCCGGCAGCAAAAGCAGGGGGCATCGGAGTTCTTTCGTAGAATTAATCTGTGGCAATACCTCAAGGTGCCCACTAAGAAGGAAAAGCGGAATATGTGTATGGCCTACGGTATTCATGATGAATCTGTCATTGGCGAAATGAATAAGTACCGCGACTTCGGAAGTCTGTACAATGGCATATTGTTTCATCAGCTATTAAACGCTCCACTCAAAGAAAAAGAGATCGCCACCCTTTAACGAACTACTCATGAAACCACGAAAGCTAGAAACCTACGCCCAAAAAGCGCAAGCCTTAGCCGAACTCACCGAGCGGTTGAAGGAAGTACCCAATCCCGATATTCAGGATGCACTCCGTTTGGCGAAGCTTTGCCATGAAAAGATGCTACAGCATAAGCGAGCGATTCAGCAGCGAGAAAAGACCAATCGTCGATTAGAGAAAGCGATCAAGAAGGAGAAAGAAAAAGTCCGTATGCTTGAATCCGGCATTTACCAACATAGCTGCTCCTCAGAAACTATGTCAGAAATTATTCAACTACAACGAAAACAAATTGCTGAACTGGAAGCCGAGCGAACCCGACTGAAAGCCAAGAAAAAAGCGCATTTACCTTTAAAATTCAATCCATTTATTCACCAAAACTAATTTATGATGATTCGATTTAATCAAGAAGAAAACCAGTACGAAGTAGTCATTCCACTTATAAACGGAGTACAGGAGGTAGCTACCTATCAAGAGGCTATCCAGGCGGTTGTAGAGGTCTGCAAGTATCACGACAGTGATGTATTTATCAACCCGCACTATGCTTACCAACTGATTAACCTGATGCACGTATTCAGCCTAGACATATGGCAAATGAGTGCGATAGAGAAAACGGGGGTGCTGGAACGAACAACTCATTTTGATACCCCTCCGAATATTACCAAGCTAGAAGAGGAGTTAGCAACCTTAAAACAACTGCTACAGAAAAAGGGGGTATACAATCCTACAGCAGATATGGCGCAGCCAGCTAGTACATGTGATGCACCCTTAAAGTAAGGTCATTGATTCAACATATCACTATTAATTTTTTTTACTTAATCACCGCAATCATGTCAGAAAGAAGAAGAACTTCAGAACAAAACCGTAAACTTCACCTGTTACTCCAGGATTTGGGATTGATGGACGAAAAGCCCTCCCTCGCCTTAGAATTTTCTAGGGGGCGAACTGAGCGAACCTCCCAACTAAGCCAGCAGGAATGTCGGTTACTGATTGACCACCTTGACCAATTTGCTTCTAAGACTGTTCGCTCGGCTGAAATCATGCGCCGTAAAGTCTTTGTGTATTGCTATGCGTTGGGCTGGATCAGTCCGGCCCGTAGCCCCCAGGATCACGCCTTTAACCGAACGGTAATCGATAACTTCCTATTAAAGCGGGGTTATCGGAAAAAGAGACTTCATGAGTACACTTATGAAGAGCTTCCGAAGCTACTGAATCAGTTTGAGCAAATTAGCAAGCACAATGAGGCTAGTCAGCATAACAAAAAAGTGGCCTCTATGCTACAGGAGCTTAATATTTCGGTGGCTGCCAAGGTTGCCTAAGCTATTTTTAAAGTAGGGTTTACGTGTTCATAAAGGATGCTTAAACCCTTTTTTATTCCCTACTAACCCCAATGAAAACATGGCCTATTCCAAAGAAACAAAACAACACGCCAAGCAGCTTTTTGAGCAAGGTAAACCAATCGCGGTTATTGCTTCACGGATAGGTTGTGACGAAAAAACGGTTCGTAATTGGATAAGTAAATACAATTGGCGGGGTGATGGGATACCAGCCGAGCACCCCACAATACCAAATCGGTCGGAAGCTACCGCCCTTGTGCGCAAGAAGCACCAATATATTTGGGAGCAATATGAGAAACTTATCTGGGACAGCGAACACCAAGTACGCCGTAACAAACGCGACGTTATTCAAAAACTGGCTAATGAATTTTTTGTACGCCCAGTTACTGTTCGTAAAATCATTGCTAAAAAACAGGCCCAGCGATAAGCCATTCCTTTCTCATTCGTTACGCCCTCTCTTCTCTAATTGCCGAATTGTCCTAAATCCCGCTCGCCTTTACCAGAAAATACACTATCTACGTAATCCGGTGATTTTTTCCTTGCTATTCTCTCACTACTTCTTTCTCTTTGCTTTAAGACCAAAAAAAATACGGATGAACCTAGCTACCCCAACCGACCCAGGGAGTTCAGAAGAGAAGTACCGACAGTCCCGGCGTAAAAACATGGAAGTGCGCTACCGAAAGATACAGCAGCGCGAGCGGGAACTTGCTTCCCAAACCATCGAGGGGTTGTCGCTAACCAGTCATCAAGTTAAGCAAAAACTGATGAGCGAATTTGGGATTAGCTACCAGACCGTTTGCACTGCGTTGGCTTATCAATTCAGGTCAAAACAAAACAGGCAATTTTAAAGCTCCCTACGGAGGGCTTGGTCAAATGAAAGGAACACTGCCTAAAAAATGCGATCGTCGATTCTGTGGGATTTTAAACACCTTTTAAACGCTCCTACGAAAGTGGGTAGCGGTTGGGCGGTAATCAATGTTTGACAACGAGGGCGATACCCTTAAATTTTAGAAAAATGAGCGTGAAAGGTTTGTGGGATTTTCAAGCGGCCAAAGGAGAGGCTGCGGAAGTACTGATGTACGGAAATATCGCCCAGTGGAGTGCGGTGAACGCCAAGTGGTTCGGTCAGCATATCCAAGAACTGGAAAAGAATTTTGATGCTGCTGTGCTACGGGTTCATTCCCCAGGCGGTTCTATCTTTGAAGGGATTGCGATGTACCACGTACTACAAACCACCTCGCTGACCGTCACCGTAGTCATTGAGGGACTTGCCGCCAGTATGATGTCCGCCGTCATTATGGGGGCGGATACACGCAAGATCGCTACCATCGGCCGCATCATGCTCCATCAAGGCCGGGGGGCTGCCAGTGGTACGGGAAACGAACTGATCCGACGAGGCCGACTCCTGAACGCCCTCAATGAAGATTTGGCGATGATGTACGCCGAGGTGACCGGGAAAGAGAAAGCGTGGATACTAGCCCACTGGTTGAAAGAAGGGGTAGATACGTGGTTTAATGCCCAAGAGGCCCTAAAGGCAAAGCTGGTTAATGGAGTGATCGCTTCTACTAAACAGCTATCCGCCCCGCAGAAAGCTGCTCAGGCAGCCCACTGGGCAGATTTGGCAGCCTGTTATGACCCAGTGTTTGCGCCACAAACCCGGTCGGTTGCACCGATCACAGCGAATACTGACACAGTAGCAGCTTTCATCGCCTTAGGTAAAGAGCGCGGGGTAATTACCGCCAGAAACCAAACGGCATGGATACAGCTAGCTACCAATGACTACGCTACTGCTGTCAAGATACTCAAGAGCAAGCCAGCGATGAAGAAAAGTCCGGCAGCGCGCATCAATGATGCTTTACGTTAATACGATATGATATTTTCGGTCATATTATCTAAAAAAGAATGGGGTCTTGCCCTATTCCTTTTTTTCTGAATTGTCGCGGAATAGAGGTAGTTAGCTTCTTTCCGCTTTATATATCACCAAACTCAATTATACAATGGCAAGAAACTCAAAAAAAATCTCTACAGTAGTGACCCTAACGGGGGATGCTGACTCGATTATAGCAGCTTTTGATACTTGGAAACAGGATGGGGTCACCGTGAAGAAACTCTCTGTGCCCGCAGATTTGCTGGCTAATGCGCTCACAGAAGAAAATGTGGAGGTAAAAGTATCCCTACACGGGGATATGGAAGCAGTCTACGGCAGAGCGTATGATGTTTTAGAAAAAGCCAGTGTGCGGCGGTATACTAGCGAATATGATGGTGTAGCCGTTGACCACACCAGCTATTAACGCAACCGCTAGTTAGCCTTTAAAGAGCGTGTTATGGCAGAAAAAACATACTTCAAACCAGCAAAACACACAGGTTGGATGGAGATGATCGGCCCGGAAAAGTGGGTGCTAGCCTTCGCTGCGGGGTTTAGCATGGAAAACCTAGCCGTAGATTCCATTTGGATGCGGGCTGTTTCGCAGACCGATGCCCTGAAGAAATTAGAAAAGATTGGCTATACCTCCTACTTTCTGATATTGAAGACTGCCCGCAGCCCGCAGGAGGAAGAGATACTCAGGCGGCTTCTTCAGGCTGCCCGGCATCATAAAATCCGGTTCTTCCCCTTATCCGAGGAGGAGCTACCTGACCACAAAAAACTCCGTTATTTAATGCAAAAGTGTACCCATGCCCTCATCGATTAAATACTTTAAGCGAACGGACATTTCCCGAAGATTTAGGCTTAGTGGGCCTGTTCAACTGTTACAAGCGTTGCTGACCCACTTAGCACAATCAGGCCTGTTGCAATCTACCGAGTTTAGTGGGCACTACTCTGTAGAACCAGTAAGCAACAATATGCTTACTAAAGCAGTAGCTCAGATCAACGTGCAAATGAAGCGCGCTTACCAGTCGCTTTACGCTTCTCACCAAGAAGACGACTGGGGTGAAAGGCCGCCTTCAAACCGTATTCCTTGCAGCCATTATCAAGTGCAACTAACGGGCGATCCCGATAGGATCAATAGTTACCTCAATCGTTTTGTACGCGATGGCGGCACCATTCAAGTTCAATCATAAATAGTTCTTATAAATACTATCATCATGAAAAAACAGCTTTATTTCGATAAACCAGCCTACGAACACGCGCTTCGTGGAGCGAAGTCCCTATTAGAAACTCTCCAGGAATCAGTGGATGAGATTAACCGCCTTCAACTCAAAGAGTCGCTTACATCGGAAGATTTACTCCAGCTACTCAAGAACCCGAAAACCTTCATAGTTGATGCTTTCTTGGAAAAGCAAGGGGCCGGTATTGCCGCCTTACCCCTGAAGAAGGAAAAAATGATCGACCTGCTAGACCTACCCGAAGGCTGTGAAGAATGCGTATTGTGTATTCAAAAAGCAAAACAGGTATTCCAGGAAAGCAATAACTTGCACCAAGTGCTACGGTCTATTGACAGTTACGAACTTCAAAATAGCCGGGTACAGGTAAAACAATCTGCTAAAGATCGGTTAGCTGAATTCTTTACCTTTTACATCACTAGCGAGCGGCAAGAAAAGGTTCACGCCCAGTTGAAAATAATTTCGGAGGCCATGAACAAATTAGCGGATATGGGGGTGATGGGTAACGAGGCGCGCGCCACCTTTATTAAAGAAGCTCTACTACCTCAATCAAGTAGCTTGGGCTATCATAATCCTGCTGAGACGATTCGGCCTAACCATCGCTTTATTATCAAAAAGTAATCCCTTCAACCCTAGCACTCATGCCTTCACTGAAAATGTCACAAGACCCTTCCGATCTAGAACTCATGCTGCGTGAGTTCGCTGAAAAGATCGGCCCTAACTTTGATTTGATAGATTTCTTTCGCCATCGTGTCTCTCAGGCCGGGACTGCTTACCTGGAGGTGTGTAAGAATATTGCTGTATTAGAAAGGCAAAAGCAAACCAGTAAAGCGGATAAAAAGAAACTCAAGGAGTTGCGCCAGCAGCGGCAAAAAATCCTGAATTCCTGCAAACGGATAGAGTGGTGTACGGAGGAAATGATCGCTTTTTCTAAAGATAGCCAACATGCTGAAAAAGAAGAAAAGTAACGATTACCCTTACGATACTTATTTACGCTAGTACCCATGCCAAAAGTCTATGAATATACGCTCAAGCTTCGCGATAACGTTAGCCCTACGCTACAGAAGCTCAACAAACTAGTAGGGAAGTCCAATACTACTTTTGGCAAGTTGAAGCGTATGGCGGGCCGAGCCGGAAACGCCTTATATGATGCGGGACGAAAAGGGGCGAAAGGTATGCGGGAGTACGTGAACCGACTCTCTGAAGCAGCCAAGAAAACCCGGGTATTCAATAAGCAAGTAAACGGGCTTCGGAATACTGTTATCGGATTTCTATCGGTGACTGCCGGGGCGCAATTGTTTGCAGGAGTCGTAAACGCTACTGCCCGAATGGAAAGCCTCAATAATGCCATCGCCTTTGCTTCAGGAAGCACCCAGGAAGCGCGTAAGAATTTAGAGTTTCTGGATAACACCGTAGATGCGCTTGGTTTGGATTTGATGGCCACCAAAGATGGTTTTCGGCTTTTTGCGGGAGCGATGCGCGGCAGTAAACTGGCGGGGGAGGCGACCCGTGAAATTTTTGAATCCGTTGGTATTGCCAGTGCCTCCATGAACCTGACGGCTGACCAGACAAAGGGAACGTTCAAAGCACTCTCTGATATGATGGGCAAAGGGAAAGTGGAGGCAGAGGAGTTGCGAGGACAATTGGGTGAGCGGATTCCAGGGGCCTTCAATATTGCCGCGCGGGCAATGGGAATGACCAGTGGGGAGTTAGACAAATTTATGAGTGATGGCAAGCTGCTAGCAGAAGATTTTCTACCCCGTTTTGCCCAACAACTACGCCGTGAGTTTGTCGGAGGGCTAGACGATGCTACCAACTCACTTCAGGCGAATCTTAATCGGGCTAGAAATGAGTGGACTCGGTTACAAGTATTCTTTGGGGGTATGTTAGCCCCTACCATTGTGAAAGTCGCCAAAGCACTGGGAACGATGCTGCTGTATGTTAAAGAGAACTGGGATACCATCAAACGATACAGCTCCTATCTGGCCGGGGCAATCGGTATTTTTGCCGCCTATAAAGTTACCTTTATAGGGGTTGCTAGTGCCCTTAAATTGGCGACTACTGCAACGGCTTTATTGCGGGGGCAAATGACCTTGCTGAACCTGGTAGCCGCAGCGAACCCAATTGGCATGGTCACCATTGGAATTATGGCAGTAGCCGGGGCGGCTGTCTGGGCATACAATAAATTTGAAACATTCCGAGGGGGAGTGTGGGGGCTATGGGAAGCCTTCAAAGAAGTGTTTGCTAATATTGGTACACTGGCGACAGAAACTTTTGGGGGATTGAAAGAAATGATAGCGGGAGCTCTGTCCTTTGATGCCAAACGTATGATGAAGGGTATTGCCCAAGCGAAACACGCTTCTAGCGTATTTGGCAACCAAGTTGCTTCTAAGTACAGAAAGGGGTACCACGAAGGCACACAAAAAGAACCCCTGAGCCTGGATATGCTACTCGGCAACCTTCCTTCTACCGATAAATACCGTGATAAGCTCAACGAGCTGTTAGCCGGACTAGGTAATGAATTTGATACATCTACTTTCACTTCCGTACCGAAAAAACAGCAAAAGGTAAAAAACAATCCGTTCCAACGCTACGAGGAATTATTGTCACTGGCTAGTAACCAGGGTTCACTGGGGGCTAACCAGCGCAAGGGCTTGCAAAGCTCGATCATTAGTGGGTACGAGCAACTGGAGGGAATGCTCGCTAAGTTTCGCGTAGCGGAGCGCACGGGGCAAAAATTCAAAAGCCTGGAAGGTATCAATCGGGGGCGGGTAGAATCTACCCTGGGGCAACTCAGTGGGTACTATGCCGATGCGGTTAATAGCCAGAATGCGGAGAAAGAAGCGGAAGAAGAGCGGCGAGGGTTGGAAGCCATTACAGGGGGAGGCAAGAAAGTTACGAACATCTATATCCAACAACCCAAGATGGCCGAAACGATTGAAATGCACGTACAAGATGCCACCGGGGGAGTCGAAGAAGTGAGTGAGAAATTTGAGGAGTACTTCTATAAAATGCTGAATGACTTTAACCGAAATGGAGGACAATAAACCGTCAACAATATGAGTATAGTATCACCTTCCCAACCGTATCACCATTTGCTAAAAGAATCATCCTCGTTTTTCTGGGCCAAAGTCCTGACGGTCGCCCCTGACCAAGTACATTGTTCGGTAGCACCTGTTAATGAAGCAGGTTCCTCACCGCGCCAAGTACGGCTCCGACCTGCTAGTGAACCAGCCGGGCAAGGGCTATTCTTACTTCCTGAAGTTGGCTCGTTTGTAGGAGTAGTTTGGCTTTCCGATACACCAGAAGAATCCTGTATCGGTCTGTACACGGAAGTGAAGGAGCTTCGGTTCGTGCCCACTCCAGGTTGCTCTTTCACTAGCAATAGTCAGAAGATCACGGCTACCGTAGATGATAAGCATCTTCAACTATCCAGTGAAAAGCTATCCATCCAGACCAAACAGGGGGAGTTGAAAGAATTGAGTGATAAAGTGTTTTCATTGGCTAAGAAAACCTGCCCTAGTGATCTAACCAAAGAGCAAAAGCAGTTACTAGGGATAGCGAAGAAGCTGGTGGCAGCCCTTTCATAATAGGTTAGCCCCACGCTCTATTACCAATGATTGTTTGTATGAGTGGGAAAAAAAAGACCAAAAGATGTCAACTAACAAGCGAAGCTCACTATCGATATTGCTACGGGTGAAGCTGAAGATACTCCAGATATAGATGAAAGTAAAAACCCCTCTGCTGTTGAATTAGGTAGGCTAGGAGGTAAGGCAAGAGCTAAGAAGCTTTCACCCGAAAGGCGAAAGGAAATCGCTAAAGAGGTTGCTTTGAAACATTGGGGGGAAGAGCTAGTCAAAGATGCTTAGTTGAAATGGCAATCCATATACTTTTGCATGTTCCTTTTCAAACTGACTCCAAGTTTTACAACGCTTCATTATCACTTCTGATTCTTTAATATAATCTTCCAACTTTGTTACTTTTTCAGGAGTCAGAAATTGGAAATGCTTAAATAATCTGATGCCTATTTTGTCATACTTATTTTGATGCTCTAGTACTGGTAATACTTCTTTTGGAAAACGACCATATATGATGTCAATGGTATATTTAGCCACGACCTGTGGTTTTTTAGATATTTTTCCGTTTTTGGGTATCTCCCAACCATTTAGACGAAATACCTCTTTATACCAACCTTGTGTAAATCTAGATTTATAAGTGTTGATCTTGTCATCAATGTATTCAGCTAGCTCTTTAAGGTCTATAGTTTCTCCACTGATTAGTTTAATCTTCTCAGCCCTTTGTTCAAGGGCTTTATCAGAACCTTTACGTTGAATTAGTAAGTCAGGGCTAATTGCCAATTGCTTCCGTAAGGCATTATCTTCCTGTTCTTTTCTTAACTGCTCTACGGTTTTCTTACTTGAATTTTTAATCTTTTTCATAGTTTAGATTGTATATTTTATCGTTATAAAATTTTGCAACCTCTGATGCTGACATTTTATGATTTATCTCCTTAACCGCCCACAAATACCTATTAATATCTGGCAAGAATTCTTGTAACCATCCCCAACTATCTCTTTCTAGAGCTATCATTGTATATACTATGCTTGGATGAACATGATTAAGCCTAGCATATTCCTCAATAAATATTCGGTTATTATAGTGAGGTAAAACCTCTTGAACCTTCTCGTCGGAGAACAAGTAATCTTTTGCGAATTGATTAGCGACATCTTCAACCTCCACTTCTGTATAAAAATCAGTTTTATCAGAAATGTGGTATGAGTTAATCAAAATATCATCCCAATCGAAAAGGACATGATGTAATTCATGTAAAAGAGCAAACCATATTGTAGCGTAATTACCCTTATAATCGGACAAAACAATGGACGGTTTTTTGTTGACTGAAAATGTAGCACCTCTGATGTGTAGTTTTTTAAATTTTGGAAGATATATAACGGTGATACCCATTCTGTATAAGACTTTAATAACTTCCCAGATTCCTTTCTCGACACTCATTGAATGCCATCGAATTGTTGGAAAATATTCGATCAAAGCTTGCCTATCATACGGGATAGGGTTCTGTATTTTTCGAAAAACTTTTCGGGCATACTCTATCCAGTAGTTAAGCACCTGAACATCACTAGCAAGCTTTGCTGAACTGTAAGCTGGATTCACTACATCCTTTCTATAGTCAAAAATAGAATCGTAATTAAATATCCTAACTAACTCCCTCTCCACGTGATCTAGATCAGTTGCATCATCAATGACACCTTCATTTTTCAACTCTTTAAGGTTAAAATTTTCTGCTATAAATTTTCTTCTCTCGAGAGTGTGGATTTGCTCCTCATGTGGTTTTTTTAATGATTCTAGGTAAAGATTAACAGCCTCACCTACTGGAATTTCTAAAAATCGTGACAACTTCTTTAATGATATTATATCTACTCTGCTACCTGTTCCTTTGAGGAGTCCGTGTAACGCTCGACTCTCCATTTGCATAATTTCAAGGGCTCGAGTCTGATTAATTTGTAATTTTCCTAACTGCATTTCCCACCTCTCTTTCAATCCTCTTTTATCGTCATCATTATAGGATTGCAAAAGATTGCTAAGATCAATACCGTCCAAATCGTCTGCCATAAGATTTGTAGTTTTACAAATCAAAAATAGCTATTTAAAGCTAATAAGCAATGCTTTTAGTGCAATATTTGTAGTTTTACAAATATAATCATTTACCTTCAAGTTGAGGACACTTCGCTATGGGTAAATTCACGTATTGCGGATATTTCCATCAATACCGTTACTAAACTTCTGGTTAACTTTGGTAGAACCTGCATAGAGTTTCATAATAATCATGTGGTAAACGTGAAGTCTAAAGGCATTCGGTGTTATGAAATCTGTCGTTCTGCTATGCAAAGCAAAAGAACGTACTAGAGGAAATGAAAGGTAGCGGATCGGGAGGTGTGTGGACGTGGACGGCTATTAATGCTAACACTAAGCTAACTGTACCGGCACGTGGGTAGTCGCGATACTGATTCGGCTAATCTATTTATTTATGAAGGATGTGGCAGGCTGTTTATCTAATAGAGTGCAATTAACTATCGATGGACACAAAACCTATTTGAACGCTGTTTATGATGCTTTTGAAGGCATCATTGACTATGCTCAACTTACTGAAATATTCTGAAAAGAAGTAGGCACCTGTTAAGTGTATTGGTATCAAAAAAAGGAATCTTTGGCAATCCAGATGAAAAACATGTATCTACGAGTTACGTAGAGTGGCAAAATCTAACGGTGCGAATACATATGAGGAGGTTTACCCGTTTGACTAATGGATTTAGCAAGAAGCTGGAGAATCATTGCTATCCAACTGCCCTGCAATTTCTCTACAACAGTTGGGTGAAGATTCACAAAACATGGAGAGTAAATCCAGCGATGGAAGCAGGACTAACCAAGCGACCGATGGAAATCGTAGATATAGTTAAATTGATTGAAAAAGATTCAAACTGAGACACTACCTATATTCCCGAAACACCTTGTCACCCTTCTAGGTTGAAAGATAGTTATTTCGTAATTTTACGAGTAAATTAGAAAAGTGCAATTTCAATACATATTTTTCTAAATGTTTAAAAATTGTACTTTATTAGAAGCCAACCCCCTTACTATATTTTTTTTATTGACTTTTCGTTTGAACCAAAGTTGACTTTTTGTTTGACCGAATACACGTGCCGCAGTTAGCATTAGTAAAAGTAACTACGACACTGTAAAAGTAATCACCGTACGCCAAACCCCTAAAGCTACGTTCGGCTGATAGTCTAGTGCCACTGCGGGTCACGGTATGGCCCGAGGCACTCACCGTTTGAGCCGTGCCGTTAGATAACCTTCGCTTAAGTGTCCAGCTTGAGCCTTGAATACTGTAGCCCGAGGGAGTACTACCGCCAATATCCAGGCTGACCAACCCACGTTCGTTGCTGGAGCCTAGTTTGATCGGTGCCGTAGGGGCACTCCAGCTTTGGCTACCTAAGGCTACTGCTCCGGTGGGGCAGACTGTGACGGTACGTTTGAAAAGCGTCGTATTTAGGGTCTTGCAAGGATTATTGTATGAAACTGTAACTTCAATAGTGTGTGTGCCAATTTCGGAGCCACTAAAAGTAACGTTATGACTTCTCTTATTAGACCCACTCCCTAGTGTAGTAGCTCTTCCGTTGTATCGCTTTCTCCACGTGTAGTTGGTAATTCTTACCCCATTCAACCCACTCATACTGAAAGTGAATGCCTTAGTACTATTAGGTTGTACTGTTGTTGGAGAACTTCCCCAACTAGCTGTTGGTGATACCTGCTCTATTGTATTGACTCGTACGACCTCAGAGAAATTGTTTACCGAAAAATCCCTAAATTTCGGTTCAATATTGTACGTACCCACTTTTTTCCATCTAATAAATACCTGTCCTAAAAGCCAGCCTCCAAAAGCATCGCTCCCATTATCACGATTCAAGAAAAAACTAGCTGATAAAATCTTTAGATCATTATTTTCATCCCCCACTTTCATAGATCTACCATTTACTACGATGTTAGACACAGTAACTGGTCCCGTATCTCTAAAAATAGGCTCATCGTACTCAAATGGGATATATATTTGTTGGCCTACACATACGTCGGTTTGACCCCACGAGGAATTAGTAATAAACACTACCTGAAGTAGTACCAACCAATAGAAAATTGTTTTTCCTGCTGTTATCATACCGATTACTAGTAGTTTTCTTTATAGTGGTAGATTTGCTTACTGACCTGCCTTTCTACCACGTATTGTATCTCCTGGTAGGTAGCAATTAGTCGTCCCATACCGTCGTACTCAAAGCGGGTGTAAAAATTATCGGCGTCTAGTATGTAGGTCAGCTCATCGGTAATGGGGTCGTATACGTAAGAGGTCATGCTGGCATCCAGCGGATGAAAGCGGAAGTCATCAAAGTATACGGTACCTGCTTTAGCGGTCTCGTTTTTGCATCCTACTTCGGTAATAGTACCAGGAGGAACATCCAGGGTAATCAGATGCCAGGCTCCGGCTTGCACTCCGGTTTGCTGGGCACTCTGGGTAATGGTATTGCCATCTACTTGGGCGTATAGTTGGGCATCGGCTAGTTTATCATCATCCTGCACGTACACCCAGGCACTTACCCGATGAGCCCGGGCGGCATTAGTTCGCTGAGGGATAAACGTAAAGCAGCGTTGCCCCTGAGGAATACCGATGCTGTATTGCCCCGTATGACTAAAGGCGGTGGTAGCCGGCCAGTTGCCTCCCGTTACTCCCCCTTCGGTATTCCAGTCGGCCAAAGCTTCGGCTCCGGAGTAGGCAAACTCATCATAATTGGCATTGGCTACCGTGGCTAGTACCCGCTGCTGCTGGTTATCCATGCGGGTAGCCGCATAATTATTATTGATATCCATCGCTTCCAACGCGTGAGAGTAGGGATCGTATAGCGTAATCTCAGTCTGTCTTTCCCAGTTAGGATCATCGCTCTCCTCATTATAGTTCCAGGCCATAAATGGCACCAAGCTATTGGCGGGAGCTGTACCATCCGCCTGTAAGGCTACTCCATCGCCAATCCAGCTAAAGCTGCGGTGCTTACGCCATATTCCCGGTTGTTTACCTGCTGGTAAATCATCGGGGCGAGCATCCAGGTTCCAAGATGGTAGTATCTCCACTTGGTCACTCCAGGTCTGTGCCCCCGCCGAAACAATCCCCTCAGGCAAGTAATCTACCTGCGGAAACTGATCGGGATTGAAGTTGGGGTTGATTTTATACGTCATACTTTCGGCCGACTGGATGAGCATATGCTTGTTAGCCGAATTCTTTACTTTTAGTCCCATTGCCTCGTAGGCCGGAATACGGTAAGCGGGAGTGGATAGGGTAACGAACTGATTGCCGTAGCTATCTTCCGTCCAGGTTTCGGTCGGCTCACCGGAATAAAAGTCAAACGCCAGGTTCCGTTGCTCAGAGGCGATCCCCGTTTTATAGTTAATGGTTGTAGTACCTAGTACTACCGAGGGGTACTCTTCTTTTATCGTTTGGATGGTCTGCCGTACGTCTCTAATCGGCGTAGAGCCATCGGCTTGAGGCACCTCTTTTTTAACGATACGGTTCTCCTGAAACAACTGGGTAATCAATCCCTGCCCGCCAAAGCGGTCGATCAAATCCTGGCGGTAGCCTTCGTCGTTGAGGGTAGTGTTAATCTCGTGGTCGTCGTACAGATAGTGGGTACGTGTTTCGGATAGCAAAACTCCCCCTTTACCGTACTGCTCTACTTTTTTCAGCGCACCTACTGCCGTAGAAAAGTCGCGCATGGTTACTACTCTTCCTTCCAGCTCCTCGCTAGCACAGTCTTCACAATCGCGGGTACGCCGCGAGATCATATCCTCCTCAAAGGTCTGAAAGGTGTAAGCTACCGCCCCTGGCACCTGAAAGGGAGGCTCCTCATCGTACTGCACCTCCTCAGTCACCGTTACTCGCCCATATACTACCCCCGGTGGTGGTACTTCCCGGGCGTTGGCGAGGAGGTTGGAGAAACCTTGGTACAAATTTGTTAGATATTCCTCTGTTGCTTCTATCTGACGCTGTAGCTCTCCATTAAGTCTTGAAAGATTTGGAGGGCTCCAATCACCAAAATCTAATATATTTTGATCAAGTCCAGTTGGTTCGTAGCTAGTAGTACCGTTTTCGTAAGTATATCTAGTGTTAAATAATTTTGCTTGATCTGCAAGGGATACACTCTCTACTCTTAAACCACCTCCTTTTTGCCCAAACTCACTCTCAAATGATAAATTTCCTCCGATCCATATCGGAGGAAATTTATAATCAACATCTATGTTTACCTTTTTTCCTTCAAGATCGATACAGTCTCCCTGAAATAGTACTCTCCCTTTGATTTCGGTAAGCTTACTAAAAAATATTGGAGATTCAACATCAATACTATTTTCACTAATACTGACTATTGCTAAGTCATCTTCAGAATAAGAAATATTTTCATATATATTGCCCCCATCTATTCTATCACCATCACAAATAATTGCTGAACTCTTATTGAAAAAAAATCTGATTAACCCTTGCAAACTAATCCTTGAGTTTTCAGAAAATACATTTTGGTAGTCACCTATCTGATCATAAAATTCAATTCTAACAATTTCGCCTTCTACAGGGCTGGCCGATGCGATCCTTAAAACTTTACTTTTATGTAACTTTGGTTTAATATACTCATCACTATCATAGTCAATACTTATCACTGACCCTAAGCTAGTTCTTAAATTTTTTAGCGACCAAGAATCAGTGTGCTCCGAAGATTTTTTGCTTATGAGGCGACTCAAGTTCTCGTTACTTAAATCTTCGTAGTCCGATTTATAGTAGCCCCACATATCGTAGGCTTCGGCATCGTAAGGATAGTTTTCAGATTTTACTACTTGTACCGGAGCATTATCTAATGATGTTAAAAGCAAGCTTCTGTTTACTACGTTTGCTCTTACACTGTTGCTTCCGGTAATCTCGGTGATACGGCATAGGTATGCTCTTCCTTCGTGCTCAAACTTTATCATTTCTCCCACTGAAAAAACGCCCTCCTGTAAATTCTCAACCTTAATACTATTGAATAAGATGGTGTTTACTCGGGATACTTCCGCTGTATAACTTTCGGATTCATCATCGTAACCGAAGGTCATGGGAGGTATTATACTAGCTCCGCCTTTACCAAGAAAGCTTAGACTATTTAATGTGAGCTTACCCTGTTTGCGGTAATTAAAGTTTGGAACATTTTCACCTACATCGGTTATATTTTGGTACATACTGCCGGAGGCATCGTAACTATTCGGGGTTAGTGGCTGTAGAGAGTAATCGTGCCCAAAATCTATGATCCGTAGCGATTTTTCGGTAAGCTCTTCAGCAATATTTGCTACATCGTGAATATCCACCAATCCGCCTCCTTGATGAATGGTTCCACTCACCGTTCTAGTAACAGGTTGCCCATCTCGGAAAGAACCATCTTCACCGGATACCTCCCAGCGGTGATTATACTCGTCGCTATTGTTAGCAATACTGCTACCACCTAACGCTTGGTACGCTTCATTCTTAAGCAGATAAATCTTATTAAGCTTTAGCGTGCTGGTAGGCATCTTATTGTACTTGCCAATTTCCCTTTCTGATTCTAGCCTAGAGCCAGATCGTCTAACGGTTACTGTTACTGGTTGGTCAGTTTGCACTTCAAATCCTCCGTTGTCCGGATCAGTAGTACTTTTACTGTCGGCCCGTAGTTCTTTCACAAATAGTGCGGTGTGGGTTCGGGTTTGTACGGTATTAAGGTAGTACAGCTCCTTTTTCCCCCGGGAGTAATTTTGAATATCCCGATCAATATCCTTGTGCATCCCCTCACCCGGGTTGCGCCACTCGTAACTATCCGCCCATTTTCCGTAGTTAAATTTTACCCAGTATCCCCAATCGTTTTCTTCGTCTATGGTTCCATCTTGTGCGGGGTTGCGGTTTACGTAGTCTGGCCCCGTAATCGCCGTAAGCAACCAGGTGTAGGCATAGGCGTGGGGGTGCTCCTTATTATTTTCTACGTTTCCCCGCCTATCGTCAATCGTTTCACTGTGAATGTATTCGTCGTAAGCGTACACCGGTAGAGAGTAGTGGTAGGTGATGCCACTTTCATTCGTGATCATAAACCCACCTACTTGCTGGGTTACTGCGCTACCATACCTACCAGAACGAGAACCATTAGAAATACCCCGACGAGGATCATCCGTATTATCAGTGGGGTTGCGATTTCTAGAAACTTGCGATTGCTTATCGTAGGAGATGAATCCGAAATCATCATAAGCTTCGCCACTATTAATTTGAAAGTTTGTAAAGTATTCTACGTGTTTAGAACCTGCTAGCTGCTGCTTTAGAACATTATATCCGTCGGACGGACGGTAGGTGTTAGTATTGTTTACTATCACTGAAGTAGGCGAAGTTCTACGAATCGAAGGATCATTCACTAGGTGATTAGTGTTAGAAAAGTCATTATTGAACCGAAATGCGACTGCCTTTGCGTTAAAATTTCCGACGTAGGTTATGATATTTTGCCCAGTGTCTTCATTATCTCCATTTACTTGGTCGACATTTTCCCGATAAAGGGTTCGGTTAGTGTAAAAATAAGGTTGAATACTGCCGCTCAAGCCCTGTCCGGTTACATTATAAAAATCAGTTGCCGCCATACTACCGCCTAGCACTTTGTCGGCCTCATCGTTCTCCACAATACCTCCTTCCGCATCCGGATCTAACAGGGCGTAAGAATCAAATGAATTGTCTTCTGGCTCTTGCCACTCTGGATAGAGCGTTCCCCAGGTGCTTACTTCACTACTCTCATTGGAGTAATAGCGAAGGTAATTATAACCTAACGTTAACCAAGCCTTGGGAGTACCTAGGGGGATAGGAACACTAAAGCCATAACCTTCTGTTGTAATACGCCCAGCAGTGCTGTTTACTTGGTTAATAGATGCTCCCCCGACACTAACGTTCGGTTTTAATCCGTTAGAACTAATGGAAGCTCCCATTATTGATATACCATTTGAGCCTATTCCAGCACTAGCGTAGCCACCTATGCTTCCCGATGAGTTAATTGATAACCCGATTGATCCACCTAATCTTTGGGCTGATTCAGCTGATTTTCCGATGGGTACTCCGGCTGATACTCCAACATTGGCGTAAGACCCGCCATACCCGTTAGTTCCAACGTTTATTCCTGCACTTAAAGGACTTTTTTCTCCAAAAGGCATCCCGAAACCAAAGTTACTGCCTACACCAAATCCTTGGTAAGTGTCTTGTGAAAATGATAATCCAAAGTTTGCCCCACTCGGTAAGCCTACACCTACTGAGAAAGTACTTCGCCCCCCACCTTCCCAACTATCCGTTACTTTCCGATTAGCTCCGTAGTGGTCGTCGGGGTAGCCGTTTACCGTTCGGTTAATAGCACCGGGGTTCAACGTCCAGCCTAAACCAACCCAACTAGCTTCTTCATTAGGCTGAATACCTGCGTGATAGGATAGAGATAAAGGATACCCGCCTTCCGGGCCAGGAACTTCCAGCAATGGGATGTTATACGTAAAATCTCCGGTTGCCAAATTGACCATATCGGTAGTATCTACCGGCTCAAAGCTGGTGTACTCGGGGGCAGTGGGGCCCGCCGTCAGTGCGTAACTGAGGGTGGGAAGAAACAGGTAATTTATCTGCAATAGTAGTAGGGCTACGGCTACTGGCCGTTTGATATTTTTTTGACTAATCATCATGCTTATTCCCGGTCAATTTTCTCTTATTTTATAATATTCTTTCCTCTTGGATATAAATCTCAATGAAACTGTATCTGTGGTGTTTTTTTCCAATCCTCGGTACGAAAGCGAAACTTCTGAGAACCAGTGCCCATCCCAAATTCTTGTAAATCAAACTGCACCCACGCATCTTCCGCTAACTCCTCTCGGGCAAACGCAAACAGCACATCCGTGCTGCTACCGTAACCGTATAAGCGGGGAAAAACGAAATCGCTTACTGGAATGGTATCCTCCTCAGAGGTAACCAGTTGCGTATACTTACCCATCCGAAAAGCTAGGGTCTGCAATTGCTCACTGAATCGCGCATAGTTCGCACTACGGTAGAGAGCATCTTGCTTATCGGCCGACAAGCTCAGCACAAAGTAAGCGTATTGACCGTATTTCTGCCGCAGCGAATCTACTTTGGCTGAACTGGTACTGCCGTTTAGTTCTTGAGCCACTAGTAAATCAGTAGGGCGATACTGAAGGGTAATCTGCAATTCGTTTGCCTGTTTTTTCTGTCGTAGCCCATGGTCAGCGTCTCGGACGTAGCGTTGTAGTTCAGCTTCGCTCAGGTAAGTGGGCGAGTAACAACCGTACAAAAAACAGCCCACCATGATTACTACCAGCTTCATTGGTATATTCATGGAATGTACGCTTCGTTTAATACTTTCAGTAGCTCCGAGGTTAAATCTGCTCCTTCCTGGGCGTAGGCAATAGTACCGGAACCATTGGCCACCAATATTACGCGGTAGCCATGTTTTTTGCCGTACTCCTCAACCAGGCTATTCACTTGGCTTAACACCTGCTGGGTCATCTGCTGGTCTTCCTGAGTGACTTTTTCTTGAATAGCCCGCTGGTAGTTTACTAATTGTTGCTGCTTACTTTTAAGCTCCTGTTCTGTCTGTGCAAGAGTAGTGGTCTTGAGGGTTTTCTGCTCTTGGTATTTCGCTTGTACTACTTGCATTTCTTGCTTTAAGGTATCAATGTTAGCCTGCCACTGGATAGCTTTTTTCTGGTAAGCCTGTTGGGCATCAGCCATTCCTCGGTACTCAGCCAGTAGTTTCACTGAATCTACGTAAGCTACTTTTTCTTTATCAGTAAGATGTAAGTAGTAGATACCCGCTAAGGCAACCGCCCAGAGGATATGAGGAATCATGTTCTTGGTCATAATTTTCACGGATTTTCGCAGTGTAACCTCCCTTTATTGTTGATAATAATATTGCTGATACAGGCTTCGCAGTTTTTTTCTACTGTCACCCGGTCTCGCACCGTTAGCGTTGCTCCCTCAATGGTGAGTAGTGAGGAGGTTCCTTCGGTATCCAGGCTTAACTTGGTACATAACTGATCGCCGTCTAGTGAAATAGCGTGCCCGTTGATAAAAACCAATGCAGCTTCGTGAGGAGTTGAGACTGTCGGCGGGCCTTGTTTAGTATGTGACCAAGTGAGTGGGGTAGTCCAGTCATTGCTGGCAATAGCGTAATAGGTGACTGGCGAAACTAGCATGGTTGTGGCAGCAGTAGTATCGGAATAATTAGAAACCCAGTCCCCATTTACGGCCTGGATGCGGTATTGGTAGGTCACGCCTGAAACTAACGTAGTATCTAAGAAAGCTTCTTCGTTTACCCTCGTCGTAAATATACGTTGGAATGCCCCGCTACCCTCGGGTCGGCGCTCAATGGCAAAGCCCCTTTCGTTATCAGACTGATCTTTCCAAGTAAGGTATATTTCCCGGTCGGACGCTGCTTGCGCTACTAGATTGGTAGACTCATTGGGAGCACCCGGATGACGAACCAGCCGACTATCGGAGAAATCGCTGGGGCTGCTGGCTTTCACGTCAATCTGTCGCCCTTGGTAGAAGAGCCTATGCGTAGCTGAACCTTGGTAGTGTCCACTCCGCACAAAAGTTTCGGTATGAGCCGGTATGCTAAGTGATTGCTCGGCACTGTTACCGTGCGCTTTGAGTACTACACTTTTCACTTCGTTGGTTGCATTACGAATTCGCCACACCGAGTACCGTTCCTGTCCGCTTTCCCGAATCTTCCCGTGGGAGACTAAGCGTAACCCAGTGTTCTGTTTACCAGCATCGGTCCCAGGGAATGGTAGGTCAGCTCGCCCGAAGTAGCGTACCGCTTCGTCTAGCCGGATGGTAGTAGCTCCATCACTGTTGAGAGCAGTATCATTAGCGAAGCTTACTGAAGTGGTGCATGCTATTACACTTAGTAGACTGAACACCTGGGGCATTAAAGGTTTTAAGTAGTTGAACATAGCTGATATGTTTCTAATGATTATTTCTTACGCCCTAATTGCTGAACCTTCTTCTCTAATTGCTCAATCTTTTTATTCTGCTCAATCAGATATAAAGTAAGCTCTTCTATTTTTTGCAATAGCCTAGCATCCATTTCACCTAAATCAATGCCTTTCTCCTTTACCTCCGATTCGGAAGGAATATCTGGTAAATGTTTATGCTTCTTAATAAACTTCTCTACTGAAAGGAGCGAAGGAAGCTGGTAAGTATCGTCGGTAAATACGAAATCCGGCCACCGCTGCCCTGAAGTAGCTCTAATAGACGAGACTAGTACATTTCCGCTAAGTACTATATTGCCCCCTCCCTCTTTCGTTATAGCGAAGTCATTATTATTGTTCAAGCCCATCCAGGCTTTTCGCGAATTACTTCTTTTAAATTGGAAATACTGCCAAGAGTTATCGGAGTTGTTAAACGTCATAACTGCATCCGAATTGGTGTTGACAGTGACACCCCCCTCGAAGGATACACTCCCCTTAACATCTAAAGTATGCGAAGGAGAAGAGGTACCTATTCCAACCCTTCCATCCTTGGTAATTCGCATTCTTTCAGAAATATTTCTACCCGAGCCAGAAGCTGTAGAGAATGAAATATAGGGATTATGGCTGTTGCCCTCCCATAGTTTTATTTGTGCTTTTGTTTGACCATCATTGGTAATCATAAAACCAACCTGTCGGTTTGAGCTACCTGAATTGAAGAGCCATGATCGCTCTTGTGAAACATCAACTCCGGCAACTATTTTAAGATCGTGAATTCTAGCATCTCCATTAACATGTAAAGCGTCGGTGGGATTGGTAGTTCCAATACCTATTCTTCCATTATGCTCAATAACCATACGACTCGAACCAGCAGTTTTAAATAGAATGCGCTGATTATACTGTGCTCCGTAACTATTCATTGCTTCTAGAAGTAGAGTATTGCCCGTGCCACTACCAATTCCGGTACTCTTATCGATCATCACCTGCCCATATCGTCTACCATCAGTCTGACGTATAAGCATTCCCTTCCCATCAACACCTTCTATTCGTATATTGCCGTTATTAATTTCTAGCTTATCATTAGGTGAAGTGGTACCAATTCCTACTCTCCCATCTCCCGAGCCGTCAATGCGCATTACTTCTTGGTGTGAAAGGTTACGAGTATTAGTTATAAACTTAATAACACCTTCTCCCGAAGTATTACGCAAAAATAGATCATTATCCATAAAACCAACGAACCCGTTCAATCCACTATCACTACCTCTACGGAATCGGATTAACCCCTGCCCATTTGTGGTACTTCCGACAGATAAATTTCCATTGATATCCAACGCGCTTCCTGCTACAGGAAGTGTGTTAATTCCAATTCGCCCCTGTGTATCTTGTACTTTAATTTCGGGAGTATACAATTGAGCGAAAGATTGGGGGATTAGTAATCTGAGGAGATAGATTACTATAGCGACTTTTTTTAACATCTGTTCAGGTGATTTGAAAAGTTGAAGGCGTAAAAATAGCAACCTAAAAGTAATTGGTGATAGATGCTAAAAACGGATTTCTTACACACGTACTTTTGTAACAAACTACAGATTTATCGCTACAAAATCAGCTGATACTTTGTTAACGAAATTCTTTCGCGTAGACCCACAATATCTTTAAATACTACCGAACTTAGGTACTTCTTATTCAGGTTATCAGTCGTTCTGAATAGCTATAAAAACGTTTTTTCTCAAATGTTGAGAGAACAGCAGAGTGAGTGTTAATTCTACTCCCACTCACTCTGAGTGCCAAATTGTCTAATTTCATGTTTTGAGGGAAAGAGTAAGTTTTTTTAGCAAATGACTAACTTATGGATTACCTGTTAACCATTTTATCCTACCCTCCTTTACGATATATTGAATATCCTTACCCGAACGTACCAATACTGAATCTTTATAAATTTTTTCTACCAAAAAGGGTGAGATGCGATCCTGTATCTTAACCAATTTCCGCACTCCATCCAGCGCAATGATGGCTACCTTTTGTTGAGTGTGGCTATTTTCAATCATTCCCAAATAAGTAATACGGCCCCAGTTTACCCCGGCTGATACATCGGATTTAGTGGTATTGGCAATCAGTATCGGTGTAGAAGAGGCAGAAGCTGGCTCACCTTGCGACCGGACAGGCTGACGTTTTAAGAAAGGATCAGCGTAATTTAGCTGAAGAGTGTAGGTATCTATTACCATTTCTTCTGTTGTCAACAAAGGAGCCGTTCGGGAGGGCATGAGTGGTTCTTCTCCCTTAACTGCCTGGTAAATCCGATAGCCAATAACAATCCAGATCACTGCCACGGCAGGCAATAGTATATACACCAATCGCTTATCTTTCATCTCTATCACTTTTAGATTTAGCCATCAGTTTCTACCGGATCATCATTCGGAATAGCAGCAGGTGGATCAACTGTAAAACTTCTAGCTGGGCTAAAAGTGCCTTGGTAAGTGGCATTTTCAGCCCGTACCCGCCAGGCATATTGCCCTGCTGTCAATACCAGCGGGAGTTGATGGGTTTGAACCAATGTATCAATAGTCAAGGTGGCGGATTTCTCAAAAGTAGGACTAACTACTTGTACCCGGTACAAAGTATTTACAGATAAACTCTCCCACCAAAGGATGATGTCAGTTCGCTCTGTCGTTATTAAATCAGCCGGGGCTAGCAGTACAATGGTTTCATTAGAGACATCCTCAGCGATAAAGTCATCGCAACTGATCAAACCTAGTAACCCAAGGTATACCAGCCACAGTATGGTTTTACCTATTTTTATCATTGGTTATTTCTTTTATTCCCTGAATAAAAAACTGCCCCTGTAAATACGTTTGTTTCTCCCGTCGGTCGTAGATAGTGTTAAAAACTATCGAAGTAACTCTTCCTTGTTGTAAGCTAGATTCCAGTGCCTGGCATACTCGGACTTGAGCTTGAAAGCTTCCCTCTAATATCAACTCATGGGTTTCTACTTCTAGGTGTTCTTCTATAAATGTTTCTGCCTCCTGAAAGGAGTGTAATTGTAACTGATGTTGCTGACAGTAGGCACCAATTTTCTCGAACAACTCTCTCCGTAGGGCACTTTCCGCCGTACCCATGGCCATGACTGATCCTAATTGAGTAGACCGCTGCTCCAACTGGGCAATCCGTTGGGGTGCTCCTGTAGCCTGTTCCAACTGCTGTTGTAAATCAGCGTTGACTTGGACTAGACTCACTGTCTTACGAACCGAAACGCCCAGTACCAACAGCAATAGTATACCGGACAAAGCGAGCAACAACTGATTCTTACGACGATAACTGAGCGAGTTCATGGCTGAAGTAGTAAGGTGAACATAAACTCTCCGGCTTCCCGACTGGCATCCGCCGTATACTGCTGGTTCTGAAGCTTAGCTACCCAAGGTTGCTGTTCCAGCTCACTAAGCCAGCGATTTAAAACAACCATATCGTGGCAGTGCCCAGTTATCCGTAGCTGGCTACTATCAAACACTTTCCTCTTATCTTTTCGGTAGCGGTTTTCATCTAAGGGGCTTACGTGCAATTGAGTTAGAACAATATCGTTTGGTACCGTAGCTGCCAAACGGTCGGCAAGCGAGGCTTTACTGCGGCTATTTTCCCAGTTGAGGGTAGTCAAAAAGGCCTCTTTTTCTGCTACTTCTTGCTGTAGTGTGGTTAATTTCTGCAATACTGATTGATGAGCCACACTTTCGCCAACTAGTAACTCATTTTGCTGAAAAGCCCGAAAATAAACTACCGAATTGATCAACAGTACCAGCAAAAAAAAGCCTAATATTACTGGAAGTGATTTTGTAAATATCTGGCGTTGTTTGAACTCGGCTTGAGTGGCCTGCTGTGGTAGGTTGCCTTCTACTGGTATAAAGTACGAAAGGGCGGTAGCATACGCTAGTAAGTCCCGGGAGGGTATAACCTCATCACCGATAGTATAGCGGGCTTCCGAATGATCGTGCTCATTCGTAGTATGTATTTGTTGTAGTTGTTGATCGGCAACATCAATGTTTTGGAAAGGAAGGTGCAGAGCAGTGATTTCTTGAGACAAGTACGGAAGGATTGTATTCAGTGAAAAGGGGCCTAACTGTACCGATAGTACCCATCTATGATGTCCGTTAAAACGTTCTAACAGCTTATCCACCACACTCCGGCGGGCAATTCCCACCCATTGCCCTGAATAACGAATAGCGTAAAAATCTTCAAGTCGGGCATCGGGAATAATTTCACTGAGATAATTTTGACTATCTTCCGCTACTTTTCGTACCAGAATACCTTTCCCTTCTACGGTAAGATGTATCGGTGTATGTGGGGCAATATATTCAGTAAGTTCTTCCCAACGCTTAATGCCAGCTCGTTTGGTCACTACCTGGATCATTTGCTTACGTTGTTCCAGTACGCAGACTGAAAAGGTGCATTCTTGAGAGGGTGCCCAACGGGCGTGAACCCCCGCCACGGTCTTGCTCTTCAGCCAACGGTTTGATATGGTATCCCATGCTTTCATCAATAGACAATCGTAGGTTTGATGAAAATAATCAGTTGGTTTTTCGCCCGGCTTTTCGAGCGGGAACTAAACAACCACTTCAAGACCGGAACCCGCGATAGTCCGGGAGTGCCTGAGCCGGAATTACTGCGGCGTACTTCCTCTAATCCCCCCAGTACAATCATTTCCTGATCGCGTACCCGAATCTTGGAAATAAAGCTACGGGTTGCATTACCAGGAGGTAGTCCTTCTCCGGTAGGCTCAATAAAGTCGGAAAAAGAGGCTTCTATATTTAGGGTCACATGTTCATCTCCTGCTACAAATGGATTGATTTTAATTTCTAGATTCGCTTCTAGCTCGCGAAATCGTTGGGTTACGGTATTAATGGGGCTTACCCCAGTTGTGATATTCTGAGTTTGTTCGGCAAAAAACTGTGTTTGCCCAATCGACAAAGCAGCTTCATGTCCATTCAAGGTAGACAGTTTAGGTGTAGAGCGAACATTAATCATATTCTCATTTTCCAGGGCTTGTAAGTTGACGTAAAACTGCGGAGTAACTTGCCCGAGATTAACAATACCATTATTACTCAACTTGCTTAGTACGCTGTTGATGGATCGGGAACTGAGAGTCATATCCACTCCTGATAATATCTGCCCACCCGTAGTGACGGTAGAGTCTGATAATCCAGCTTGAATACCAGTTTGCAAACTGCTTCCTTTTTTCACGTCTACCACGATAACCTCAATCAAAATATTAGGTACTAATTGATCAATACCGCGAAGAAATGCCTTTACCTCATTGATTTGAGGGCGACCGCCGCTAACAATAATGCTATTTAAGTCTTTAAATACTTTAATTTCCACGCCCTGTCGCAATTCGACCGGAATAATTTCTTCTACTTCTTCTACTGTGCGAAACTGCATACGGATCAGTTCAGAACTTCTCAGTCCTTCCTGGTTTCGCTGCCCAATCAGATAAACTGATTCTTGCTGCCGGTAGGTATGCTGAGTATTTTGTAGTAAGAAACTAAGTAGGTTTTCGTAACTTACTTCTTTCAAAAAGCAGGTCGCTACTCCTTCCGGCACAGTGAAGAACACATAATCTTTGTTGAGACGACGAGAAGCCGCCTCAATAACTTCTACAATAGGGACTTCCAATGCTTCAATAGATAATAGGCTATCTCCGGTTTCACTTACCAGCAGTTTTAATTCAAAAAAGCTACTAGAAGTGCCCTCTGATGAAGTGCCGTTACCTTGATGATTACGACGATGATTGGCTGAACGACGAACCACCGAAGTAGTCGTAGTTGCCTCTGAGCTACCGGATTTAGGTTCAATAATGTAGAAGCCATCCTCGGTTTTACGGGTTGTTAAGTTATTAGCAAAGGCCACTTTTTCCAGTCCCTGATCAAAAGGAGCATTACGCAAGTAGGCACTGACTACATTGTCTCGTACCTCAGAGGCAAGTATTATATTTTTCCCGCTCTTTTCCGTGAGCTGGCGGGTGAAAATGGTTAGGCTATCCCGGTTTAGATTCACTGACAACAGGTCATTTTGATTATCGTACTCAATACTAAGTTCCTTTTCCTCATACGGTAGTGCCGGAGCTTTAGGCCGTTGGTATGGATAGAAGGACATAATATTATTGACGAAGCGAACGTCTAACTGGTACTCCTTACACAAAAAATAAAGGAGGTCTTTAACCAGTACGTCGTGAAAATTATTAGTAACCTGAGCACTAATAGCCGGATCAACGCTGATATTAAGTCGGTGCGTTTCAGAGATACCCCGCAGTAGTTCCTGTAGGGGGGCAGCTACCACCGAAAAATTGGCAGTTTCTTCCAGCCCCGGTACCTCAATAGCCAAATCATCCAGCGCGTACTTAATCTGGCGTAGCCGGTCTTCATCCGAATAGTACCTTTCCTGCGCAATAACTACTTCTGCCAATCCTCCCCAGCTTAGTACCCACATCAACCCTATGATCCACTGTATCTTTTGACGCATCCTCACTTAGTAGTTAAAAAGTAGGGGATAAATCTCTTCTAAGCTGGTTTGCCCCTCGGCAAACAGGGCAAATGCATTCTCGGCTAAGGTTTTGATCCCTCTCTCCTGAAGCAGGTCACCTACCTGGTATTCGTTTTCTTTGATTTTCTCACTAAGCGTAGCATCAATGGGGACTACTTCGTAGATCGCTTTTCGTCCTTGGTAGCCAGTCTGATAGCACTGCTCACAGCCCCGAGCTACATAATGCTCAGAAACCTTCTGAAAAGGGCGAAAGCTTTTTGGGTATAGCTCTTCATAGAATGGCATTAACTGCTTACAATTCGGACACAACACCCGTACCAACCGCTGAGCTACGGTGGTGTTCAAGGTATTGGCCAACAAGTAAGACGGAGTTCCCATATCAACCAAGCGGGACACTGTACCCCAGGCCGAATTGGTATGGATCGTAGACAATACCAAGTGCCCGGTGAGCGCCGCCCGGATTGCCATATTGCCCGTATCTGTGTCCCGGATCTCCCCGACCATAATCACATCCGGGTCTTGCCGAAGAAAAGTTCGTAAGGCCCTTCCAAAATCCAGACCGATATTCTCCTTTAGCTGAACTTGATTGATACCTTTAAGCGTATATTCAATGGGGTCTTCAATGGTCAAAATATTGCGGCTCTCTTCGTTGAGAAGTTTTAGTGTTGCATACAGCGTGGTTGTCTTCCCTGAACCGGTTGGCCCACTAATAAGGAGTATACCGTTAGGGCGACGAATACCTTCCAGGTAATGTTCCAAATCGGCGGGAGCAAAACCGAGTTGAGAAAGCTCGATTTCCGAGGTATCACTACCCAACAATCGTAGCACAATCTTCTCTCCGTGCAGGGTAGGTACCACCGATACCCGAATATCAAACTTAAAGCCCTCCTGATGAAAAAAGATCCGGCCATCCTGGGGTAACCGCTTTTCAGCAATATCCAGGTTCGCCATGATTTTTATTTTATTAACCAGGGCTGGATACTCTTCTTTTTGAATGATCAGCCGCTCGATTAGCTTTCCGTCTATCCGCATCCGCACCCGGCACTGAGCTTCATAGGTCTCAATATGAATGTCACTACTATCCAGGGATTTTGCTTCTATTACCAACTGCAACACAAAATCGCCTGAGCCTATTGATATTGCACGACTGCCTCCTTCGGGTTTTTTACGAATCGTTTTCTTAGGATAGTACTGCGTAAGTGCACGCTCCAGGATAGTAGTCGATACCGGATACAGTGTAATACTTTTTCCGGTCAACATTTCTAGCTCGTCTACCAATTCATCATTCAACTGCTGATCATCAGCGTAGCACTCCAACGTACTAGTAGTAATTCGTTTAGGCACAGTGCGATAGTGCCAGGCCTGCTCTGCTGTCAGGCACTGCATCGTCTCGGTGTCTAGTACAATCTGATCCGCAGGTGTCATTATATCCAAAGTATTGTATCGTTGAAACCAAACGCCAATAACCAACCAGTGTAGCATATAGCTTGCAGCCCAGCTAAGGGTATCTTCTGCGTATTTCCGTAAAAGGAATACCTTCGTAGTGCGAAATGAGCCAGTAGGGCCAATACTAGACTAGAGGTGTAGAAAAACATAAAAGTTAATGGCGTTAATGCTGGGCATAGAGCCAGCCAGAACAGAACATCACCCCATCCAAGATAACCTTTCATGGGGTTTATCAACTGTTGGTGCTTAAGAATGAGATACAACCACACTCCCCCCAACTGAATACTCAAAATCAATACATTGATTACGAGTGACCACATTGTCTGTGAAAAGGAAGTACAGTACCCTCTGCCCAGACATATCAACCCGAAGACTACGGGAAATGTCCAGAGGCTAATGGCTCGGTAGCGAGTATCTTCCCATGCCATCCAGGCAAGTATGATCATTAACCCACCTGTAACTATCACTACTATTGCTATTTCTATCACCGTTCTAATCTGGGGTTATTTCCTGTAGAGCCCCTTGCTGGTCAATTTCCCATACATTAAATTGCCCGTCCCCATCAAAGTCTACAACTGCTGTTGCCCGGGCTCGAAAGGAAGTAGGGTTGGCATCAATTACCTCAACGAGGTAATTTGCTTTTCCGCCTTCCCCATCGGTTATCAGCCTCTCTTGCTCAAAACCAACAGCAATAATATTATCCGAGTAGCGGGAATGTTCGTAGAAGTAAGTTTTTTCTAGCGTGTGCAAGTGCTTTAGTGCCTGCTTAGCTTCTACGCTCCGAGTGCGGGAAATAAGGGGCATTAGAACCGGCATGGATAGCAAAACCAGAATACCAATGATAACCAGTACGACTAACAGCTCGGTCAATGTAAATGCATGTGCTTTGGCAGCCTTCATATATTATTTTTATTATACTTTATCTTACAAAGTAAATAATAATAGAATCGCTAAAAAACAGTTTTTCTCTTGACTAGGTAGGCGGGTAAGTTTTTAGCAGAATTCGAGCGAGCATACTCAATAGCTGACAGTCACTGGTCTATAGTCCACAGAAAACTTTCCCAGTTATCTGTACTTAATTATTCGTCTTTAACCTTGATCTTTTAGCTTTCAACTCCTCACTATCAATTGTATATTATTCGCTATTAACTGTAAATTACTTATCCTCCAATGCTGGTAGATAACTGAAACATAGGCAGGTACATCGCAATGAGAATGAAGCCAACGACTAGCCCTAAAAAGATAATCATTAGTGGCTCCATAAATGTGCTTAGTAAGGAAGTTTTATGTTCTACGTCTTCTGAGTAGTGAAGGGACAACTTTTGAAAGAAAACATCTAACTGATTCACTTCTTCACCAACTTTAATTAACGCAACCAATCGGGTATCAAAAATAGGAAAACAAGATAGACTTTGATGTAGCTCGCGACCTTGCATAATATCCTGTTCTATCTGGGTCAGCGCGTGATGGATAGGGTGAAAGGCGATCATTTGCCTCACCAGTTGTACGGCTCGCAGTAGTGGTACTTTTGCTCCAACCAGCAGAGCCATAGAACTACAAAATTGAGCTAAGTAAATGCCAGTGTAGATGCGACCAAATACCGGTATATGAGTGATTAACTGGGCACTTATTCTCTGAAACCATAGCTTTTTGGTTACTAGTAGTGTCCCACCGATTGTTCCTAGTATAGTGAGTAGGATAACCCAAAAATAGTTGCTCAACCCTTGTGAGAGATTTATGATCAGCTGAGTAACGTACGGAAGATCCCCGCCGAAGCGTTTGAACACATCAGAAAACATGGGAACAATAAAATAAAGCATAAAACCTACCGCTCCTAGGGAAGTAGCCAGAACTAACAGCGGATAAGAAAGAGCACTGGTAAACTGGCGACGTTGCTTTAGTTTCTGCGTAAAATAGCGGGCTAACTCGTGCAATACCGGGCTGAGCTTACCGATTTCTTCGCCAATCTGAATACTGTGGTATTCGTAAGGGGTAAAGTAATTGCTTAGTTGCAGGCTCCGCGAAAAAGAAGCACCATTTACTACCTGATCTTTAATGTCTTGGATAATTTTTGCTTGCCTTTTGTTTTGCTGCTCTTCTTCTACCAAATCCAAAGCCGCTTTAATATCCACTCCGGCAGCCAGCATGGTAGCTAGCTCCAAATACAACGCCTCCTTCTGTTTATCAGATAAGCGGGTGGGAAAGAGTTGTATATCCTGACTCATTACCCCTTTCTCTGAACTAGTTGAAGGACTTATCTTATTTTTACTACCCAAAGTGTCATTATGATGCTGAGCAGTTTGCATGTTACGCAAATCTAGTCCGGCCATACTGTTGGAGTTAATTGCATTAATTCATCGGCTGCGTAGGTTCGTTGAGCTCGGTAGCGCAAAAGTTGGTCTTCCACTTTGAGAGTAAATGACAGAGTGCTGATGGGTTTTCCAGCGACAAATACCTCTTGAGTTAAGAAATAACACTGCAAATCCTGAGCCGTTCCTGGAAATTTCTCCTGTAATCCAGCTTGTTTTCGTACCACCGCATCGCTGGTAAATTGATAGCTAGTGCTTCCCTCAACCCAATGGCAAGTCACGGTTCGGTTATCTTGTCGTAAAATGTACTTTGACTTCTCGAAATCCTGTTGTAATACACTATTTAATGTTCGGTATTGAAGCGATTGCACCTGCTGGGTACGAAACCGAGTATAGTATTGCTGGATCAATGTCAGGCCGTAGTAAGCAGCTATTAGCAAAAGACTGCTTATGACCATTACTACGGCGAGTTCTGGTAGCGTAAATGCTCGAGTTCTAGGGCGCATAAACGATAATTTGGTGGGTAGCAAGGATAGACCGTTCCGGGCCTACTGCTTCCAGGCGAATGAGCCAACCATCCTGGCTTTGAGGATGTGGTTGTACTATCTTGCGTATTACTACCTCACTGTCCGTACTTTCCTGCCAAGTTTCGTTAAAAAAGCTCTGTTGCTGTCTGGTTTCTTGGGCAAGGTCATTTAACTGTAGCTGATAGCGTAACTGGGAAGAGAAGTTCGCCGAAGAAGATACGTTAATGTATATCATCATGGCAAAGCCCATCACCAGGCTGATAAGTACCATACCGACGATAACCTCGATGAGTGATGAAGCCTCTATTTTGCGTTTAATCAAAGCCATTGAATTATCTCTGGTTGATTAATGGTTCCCCAAAGCCCCCCACCGCAATAGTAAGGGGATTGCTGACTTGCATCAATAGTAGCATTTAGTAAATGGTTTTCATATAGGCTATTATCTGCGCGATAACGAAATTTCCGGCAGCTCAAATGGCCGTGAATATTTCCTTCTAGTTCTACTAGGCCATCAACATAGACCATTCCTTTGAGTATCCCATTGTTCCTCACCTTCATAGACCGCTGATGATAATCCATGTCCGTTCCAGTAACGAAAACAGTCCCGTGTACTAAGGTTGATTCTCCGATGATCATACTGCTTTTAGAAGAAGACAGTAGTACTAATGCCGATGGGTAGCTTAGCTTACAATGACTACCGATAATTAATGTATCAGTGGCTAGTATCTGTAGGCGACCTGAAAAACTAGAGGCAACAACTACACGGGGTGCTGCGATAATTATTGCGTCGAGCTGTGCTTGGGTGTTGATAAAGATAGCTTCTTCCGACGTAATAACTACATTCCCCTGAATAACTCCTTGGATTGTAACAGACTGTGGGTTATGGTAGTAAAGCAAAGGGTCAGCAAAAGAATGAGTTATACTATCTTCTAAATGCATTAGAGGAATCATATCTGGTAATTCCCCTTTTAATACGCGATGCAAATGATCTAAACGAACTTGGTTAATTGAGGGCAGCGATGGCTGACTGGCAAAAGTAGAGCCGTGAACCAATTGCTCACCTTGGTAACCAACTTGGTCAACATATGCACCTTTAATCCCTGCTTTCGGCAAGTAGCAATCTCCTTTCAAATAAGTATGACCGCTGATGGAGAGCGGACGTTGTTCGTCGGAAAGGTAAAGTGCCGACCGTGTCAGAGTATCGGGTAGGTAGCCTAGTAGTGCCATTTTTTGATAGCTATCACTGCCTCGTTTTGCCTTGGCTACCCCTACATCAAAGATACCCCAAGGCTTACACTGAAGCCATACGCTATCCTGCTTTTTTTCAAACAGATCATTCCATCTACCTTGTCGGTATATAGAGCGATTTGGGGAAGCTCGTAACAATGCTAACCCTGACCGAGCATTTAGAATTAAATCATCGCTACGCATAAATGCTATCGTCGCTTTACGATAGTAGTAAGCTAATATTATTAGACTACTGCAAAGAGTAGTGATGACTAGTGATATAGCCAATACACTAGATAAAATACCCCCAGAGACACGTATTGGTAAAAAACCTTTCATAATTTCTCTCATTGCTCTACTTCAGATGTACTTTTCGAATCAGATCTTTTCAGGGGCGTTTTTATCAACTCGCCATCTTGGTAGTACTGAATAATTTTATTATCTTCTTCATCCCACCTAATTAGCTTACCATGCAACTTACCATCTCGATAAGAACCTCTTTTACTTAGAGTGCCATCAGAATTATACTCTCTAAAAGCACCATGCCGTTGCTGGTTTTTCCATCGGTATACCCGTTTACTATAATGAGCTTGATTTCCCCCTTCAGAAGATGGAGTTAACTCATAGCTAATTATTTTTCCATGAAGCTTTCCGTAACGATACTTTCCTGTACGGCGGATATGACCGTCGGGAAATCGCTCTTTAAACTTACCGTGTAACTTCCCGTCCTGATATGTGGTCAATTGGGTAATAACCTTTTCCTGTTGTTCAGATTCAACATAGCGATTATGAGTAACTACTTTCCCGTGCAATTTACCTTGTCGATAGCTTCCTTGTTGATAAATTTGTTCCAAAGTATCGTAAATAACAAAAGGGCCTGTAAGCTGATTATTTTTCCAAGTTCGAGTCTGACGGACTGGCACTGAACTATCTGGTGAGAGCATATAGCGTGTTTCCTTGCCATGCAATTGACCACTTCGGAAGTGCTGAGTTTCCTGAAGAGTACCTTGTGACGTGAAGGTTTCCTGACTACCTCTTGCATCTCCTTGCTTCCACTGTCGTACAGTCTTGATCTTTCCATTTGTATGCCAGCGTGTCCATGTTCCATCCTTGAGCCCCTCCCGGTATGCTCCTTTTTCCAGCAATGTATTATCACGAAGCATTTTGGTATACGAACCGTGCAGTAGCCTTCCTTCGTATCCTCCTTGGGAATAAGCAATGTTATTTCTTAAGTACCAAGTATAAAATTTATCGGATTGGGGAGATACAGACTGATTAGCAGTAAGTGTAGAGAAGGTGTAGATTGTATCTTGTTTTACAATAGTAATACGCTGACTATCAGAACTGATATCCGTATACAACGATGTTGTACAAGCGGTGGCTAGCAGCAGTTTAAGACCAGAAGCAATTAATTGAGACTTCATACTAAGAGTGAAAATACATTATGATACAGTTTCTGCAAAAAGTCTATCTGAACTTAAGTGTACTTATCCAGTAGGATTTACTTGGTATTAGTAATTTTTAGTTGAATACACCTATTGTAGACTTTACGAAATGAGAAAAGAACCAAGATTCAAGCTTTCCTAAGCTTATTCTCGACCATTTTTTTCTCACCCATCAAGCAAACTATAAAATTGTGGTGCAACTTACATAGATGACTATTTTATATAATTGGAGGTAATTACCAAGATGCTAAGCACTTCGAAGGTTCTACTTCTGGCTGCTCAGAAGAAGTTAGTAGTGTGGGTTTGTGCAATCAGCTTCGCATTCTGTCCTTGTTGCTCGGCGAAAAAGCGGACAAGGGAAGAAGCTGTCTTTTTTGCTCCTTACCACAGTATTGCCTGCCCAGAGCTACGTAGTATAGCCTATACGTTCCGACTGCCAACATTCTAGTTCAAAACTGACATGTTGCCGAGACAAATCAGCAAAACGATCTTACTGAGCTTCCGATAAGCGAATGAATTGAGTGGCATGCTCTGGCAGTTTGCTGTGCTCTTATAAGAAGAGCTTTCCATAGAACGATAGTTCATCCAGCGGTTTAGCTTTTTCCACCTGAACTTCTGTTTGCTTTTGCAAAATGGCTTCTAACTGCTGATGAAGCTGCATATTTTGCTTTAAAGTAGGATGTTTTCCCTGCCGTGCTTCCACTAGCTGATTAAGTTCCTTTAACGCAGTGCTGACATCTAGCTATGAGCCAATACATCTTTGCTGTTGGGGTCAAAGCGGTGGAGTTACTCACTCGTACTCCTAGGCAAAGCCGTCGTAGCTGTAGCCTCGCAAAGCATCGGTAGCAGTTCGGCCAATTTGCTTTAATTCTTCCTATTGATTAGGCTTTTCTTGTTCCATTATTGGTTGTATAATGTTGATTACTTAGTAGTCCAGTAATGGGGTACACTACAGATATACAAACGCTGCAACGAGAAACAAGCACTTGGGCACAAAATGTCAACCTAAGCCAACGGGAGATAAATTGGCAACTCAAAATCGCTGAGACCCGAGCCAAACTCAGATCAACATATCCTAATTCTTTACCTTGGCAATGCACTAGCCTTCGCCAGATTAATAGCTAAGTTTTCGCCGCCTTTCGCAATAGCTTTTTTGCCGATGACCAGCTGAGCGGAAGACAGACTGGCAAGGAACGGTAGTATTCCAATACTAAGTATGGTTCGTGTGCTTATTGTCTTGTCATTGTTAGGTTAAAATACCGAGGCGGTAGCCAGTGGGCCGAGTCCACGGTGGATACCACCCAAAACTTTTCATTGTTGTGTTTGCTGGAAATGATTGAATACCTGCTTCTTAGAAAATCAAGAGCTTAAAAGAAAAACCCCTTTAAATTTTGAAATTTAAAGGGGTTTAAGATTATCTGAATCAGACTTGTGGAGCCGGAGGGATTCGAACCCTCGTCCAGAGAAGGCCACTATCGTGTCTTCTACATGCTTAGCTATTATTCAATTGTCGGGTTGCCTAAGGTAAATAGCGCACCTGCCAGCAACCGTATCTGCTAAAGTTTCGCTAGAGCGTCGCAGTGCCGCTTTAGCTAGTTCTGCTGAGTCGACACTCTGTAATCCAACCGAGCGGAACAGCGGTTGGCAGAATGTGGCCCGGGAGCCGTTGGCTCAACCGATTATGCCCGTTATTCTAGTCTATTAGACTAAAATTAGGCGGCCATGGCGTAATTAGATTCGCCAAGTATGGTTTAGGACTCAGGGGTCAAGGCGCGCATCCCATGCGCCTGCATGCTTACACACGTAGTCACACATCCTGTCAAATCCGGTCGGCCCCAATTTTTCAAGACAATGCCTATATACTACGTCTTTGTAGGCGAAAAGGTTCTGAGATAATTTAGTCGCCGCTACGAACGAGCTAATGAGTAGTATTTGACTAAGGCAAATTCCGTTGTAGTTGATCTAGAGCATCAGATACGGCGTGTACCGGGAGTTGACAGGTTTTATCGTAACAGACATAGAGCGTGGTTTGACCATCTTCTGCCCTTCGTTCCTTTAGCAGTGGAAGTTCGCTTTCGTTTTCAGTAGCCAGCACCACTTTGTTAGGATGGTAGTGTTGGATAAGCTCCGAGGCTACCTCCTGATGATCTGGCCCCACAATAGCTACCTCGGCCAGCGGTAGTGCCATTTCGGTAGCCAGCACCGCCCAATTGGTAGTATCCGAAGGATATTGTTTGACCAACGGTAGCATCCGGCTTAGCATACCCTGCGCCAACTCAGTGTAATCGGATTTTTCTAACAATACTCCTAGCTTATGCAGGTTGCGGGTCATTGCCGAATTGGAAGCTGGGATCACATTATCGAATAGTTCTTTTTTACGAGCAATTAGTTCAGAGGAAGCTGGGGTATAAAAGAAAAATTGCTCTTTCTGGTGATAGAAATGACGAATGGCGTACTGCACCAATTGATCGGCCAGGTGCAACCACTGCTCATCGAAATTGACCTGATAGAGTGCAATCAGTCCGTCGGCTATAAAGGCGTAATCGTCTAAGAAACCATCAATTTTGCGCTCACCTTTCGCGTAGGTATGGGAGATACTAGCTCCTTCACCTTCCGTTTGAATTAGCTTACTCTTTAAAAATTGAGCGTTCTGTTGAGCCAAATCTAGAATAGACTGTTCACCTAATGCTGTGTAGGCATCTATCAGCCCCCGCAGCATCAGACCATTCCACCCGGCAATAATCTTATCATCCAGTCCGGGTCTTTCTCGCTGCAACCGTCGTTCCAACAAGTCCTGCTTAGCCTTGTTAACTACTTCGCTAAAATCAGGTAGGCTCAGTTCGTACTTCCGAACGAATTCGCCTTCAGACTGGCTTAGATGCAGAATATTATTTCCGTTTTCCCAGTTTCCTTCGGGGGTAGCACTAAAATAGTCGGTGATCATATCAGTCGTATCGCCTAGCACTTGCTGAAGTTCGTCGTAGCTCCAGACGTAGTACTTTCCTTCTTCGCCTTCACTATCAGCATCTAGCGCACTGTAAAAGCCACCCTCCGGGCTGGTAAGCTCTCGTTGTACGAAGGCTATGGTATCGGTTAGTACCTGCCGGTATAAATCGCTGTGGGTAACGCTAAATGCTTCGGAGTACAAACTGAGTAGCTGACCGTTGTCGTATAACATCTTTTCAAAGTGGGGCGCAAACCATTCAGCATCAACCGAATAACGGGCGAAGCCACCGCCAATTTGGTCGTAGATACCACCCAAGGCTATTTGGTCGAGCGTGAGTAGCGCGTGGTTCAGTGCTTCGGTATCTTCCGTAACAAAATGGTAGCGTAGTAGAAATAGCCACTGACTGGGCATCGGAAACTTCGGCGCTTTGTTCAATCCTCCTTTTTCCGTATCAAACCGTTCTGAGAACGCCCGAAATACTTCTCTCAGCTCACGCTGCACCGAGGCTGGATATAACTCTGGTTGAGAAGCTGAAATATTGTACCGTAGAGTTTCGCTAGCCTGTAAGCCTTCGGCGAACTTATCGGCTGCCTCCACCACTTGCTCTCGCTGCTTTTCGTAGGCCAATGCTACATTGTTTAGAATCTGTAGCCAGTTTTGTTTGGGAAAATACGTTCCCCCGTAAAAAGGTTTTTGATCGGGAGTTAAGAAAACGTTCAGTGGCCAGCCTCCTTGCAAACCCATCGTCTGCACCGCTTCCATGTAAATCTGATCCACATCCGGCCGTTCTTCCCGGTCTACTTTGATATTGATGAAATGTTTATTCATCAGTTCGGCCACTTCTTCATCCTCAAAGCACTCTCGTTCCATTACGTGGCACCAGTGGCAAGCCGAATAGCCAATACTCACAATAATGGGCTTATCTTCATCTTTGGCCTTTTGCAATGACTCTTCCGACCACGGATACCAGTACACCGGATTGTGAGCGTGTTGAAGTAAGTACGGACTACTTTCGTGAATGAGGTGGTTCGAGGGTTGTGAAGATTTTGCGGTCATAAAAGTTGTTGTTCGAGTTCTTGAATTTCGGCGATTACATCTACCTGCTGCTTTAACTGCTTAAGCTGCTCAATCGTTTTACGTAAAAATTGCTGATGGGCTTCGGAAGCTGGGCGAAAGGCTCGATGCTGTACTGCTCTATAAATAGGATTCCAGGTTTTCAGAAACTGTTGCGCCTCAGCATCTAGGTAGTGCTCCGCTACTTTTTGCCAGATATAATCCTCCGCCACTTCCGAGGGGTGAAGCATATCCGCTTGATAAAAACGATAGTCCCGCAATTCATCTATTAGCAGTTCGTAGCTTGGGAAATAGTAAACATCTTCCGGATAGTTTTCCTGAATAGTGTGAGCTACCAGCCGAAGCACCGATTTGCTCACTGAATTTTGTACCAGCGTATCGCGAAGGTGGCGTACCGGGCTGACGGTTAGAATGTATTTGATATTAGGATTTAGTGTATTTAGCACCCGATAGAGTTGCTTAAACTGAGTAATCATTTCTCCTGGTTCAAGCAGCCAACGGCGAAATAGGCGAGCGGGCATTTTATGGCAGTTAGCTACGACTTGCCCTGTTTCTTTACGCCGGTAGCTAAAGGCTGATCCCAGCGTAATCACCACCCAGCTACATTGTTTCAAATAATTGCGGGTACTTACAAGTGCTTGTTCAATTTGCGTCTGCAAGTCTACTTTAGTCTCACTGCTAAAATCGGAGTGAAAATGGTAGTTGAAATGTGTATTTTGGTTAACTAGATAAGTATCATCATCCGGTACTGATTGATTGGCAGCGTTCAGCAGTAATTCAAATACTGAGAGCGGATTGTACAGCGTACCGAACGGATTGATGCAGGCACGAAATTTATTTTGTTGAAATCGTTTACCTATCGCTTGAGCAAAACAAGAACCTACCAACAGCAGTGAGTCGTGCAATGAAATACGTTGGGGGAGAGGCTCTATTTCAACGGGAGTCCGGAACATAAAAAATCTAAGCTTAGCCTCTACTAACGAAAAAAGCCCTAAAATGATTAGGGCTTTTAGTATTAAAAGGTTGAAGATTTTAGGCTTCTACTACCTGTATGGCAATGTTTTGCTTCACTTCTTTGTGCAAATCAACCTCAGCCGAGTATTCTCCTAATGTTTTTATATCCTGATTAAGCGAAATGCGTCGGCGGTCAATATCAAAGCCTTTCTCTTTCAGTACATCCGCGATCTGAAGTACGGTAACGGCTCCGAATATTTTTCCACTCTCGCCCGCTTTGGCCGGCAACTCTAAGGTTACCCCTTCCAGCTTAGCAGCAATATCCTCAGCATCTTTCTTCACCTTATCGGCTTTGTGCGATGCCTGACGAACGTTCTCTTCAATCATTTTCTTATTGGAAGGACTAGCGATAATGGCTAATCCTTGAGGGATCAGATAATTACGACCGTAGCCACCCTTCACGGTAACGATGTCGTCTTTATAGCCTAACCCTTTTATATCTTCTCGAAGTATAATTTCCATGTGTGTATTGGGTTTTTGGGGGTTAGGTGTTGGGTATTAGGGAGCGACAAGATGTCTAACCCCTAATTCCTAAAACTCAATCCCCAACATCTATTTTAATGAATCAGCTACGTAGGGGAGCAATGCTAAATGGCGTGCTCGCTTTACGGCTTGGGTTACTTTGCGCTGAAATTTCTGACTGGTTCCAGTAATTCGGCGAGGTAAGATTTTACCCTGCTCGTTGACGAACTTTAGCAAAAAGTCAGGATCCTTGTAGTCGATGTAGTTGATACCGGCTTTCTTAAAGCGGCAGTACTTCTCGCGACGCTCTTTGCGGTCGCTGTTAATTGGTTCGTTTTGTAAACTCATGCGGTGGCTTCTTCTTTGTTTTTCTTCTTTTTATCCTTTCTAAAATCTCCTCGTCGGCGACGCTCGTTGTACTCAACGGCGTGCTTGTCAAGCGATACCGTTAAGAAGCGCATCACCCGCTCATCGCGACGATACTCCGTTTCTAAAGTATCTACCAGCGTTGGTTCGGCCACAAACTCGGCTAGGTGATAAAACCCAGTGGTTTTGTGGTTGATAGGATAAGCTAGCTTTTTTAGCCCCCAGCTTTCTTCATTAATGACGTCGGCGCCATTTTCTTTCAAGAAAGTAGAAAACTTAGCAGCAGCATCCTTCATCTGATCTTCAGACAAAACGGGAGTTAAAATGAATACTGTCTCGTAATTTTTCTTAAATTCCATGCTTATTTTATTAAAGGACTGCAAATTTAGAACATTTGCCGTAGATGTCAAATTAAATAGTTTAATTTGATGGCGAGGGGCTGGGAGCTTGGCGCAAGGGGTTAAAACTTCCTAAATTCTGTGCTAAGTTTGGGCCTTTAGCTTCTGCCTTCGTTCTCACAACTTCTGTAAAGCAATTCTCTAAATTGAATTCCCAGTTCAACTGTATACCTGTTCTCGATCCATACTTTCTAACTTCTACCGCCAAGCTCCCGGCTCCCTGCTAAGTAGATTTGCTATTTTTTCCCTAACTTACCCAATAAACACCCATTAACCTATGTGCGGCCGATACAGCATTGGACCCGAAATTGAAACGTTAGTAGAAAAGCTCCGGGTAGCTTTACCCCCGGATTTTGCTCCTCATTACAACGCTGCTCCGTCGCAGCACTTACCGGTAGTAAGTAATCAACAATCTGACCGGGTAACTTTATACCAGTGGGGGATGATTCCTTTTTGGGCGAAGAGCTCCAGCGGACAGCGACTCATTAATGCCCGATCCGAAACCGTTCACGAAAAAAGTACATTCAAACGAGCGTTTCGTTCGCAACGTTGCTTAGTGCCGGCGGGCGGTTACTACGAATGGAAGAAGACCCCGCAAGGGAAAGAACCTTACCGAATCATTTTGGCGGATAAATTGCCCTTTGTTTTTGCGGGTATCTGGCAGCAGCCGGGTGAGCTATCGGCTACAGGAACTCCCGAGTATAGCATCATTACTACGCAGGCTCCTTCTTCTATCAAAGATATTCACGACCGAATGCCGGTGATTTTGGATGAAGCTGCCTGGGATTTTTGGCTGAGCGATACGGAAGACGGCGAAGGCCTACAGGATGTACTTCGCCCGCTAGACGATAATAAATTAAGAGCTTACCCCGTTTCCAAACGAGTGAATAATGTTCAGAACGATGACGCCGAACTTATCACTCCACTTTCAAACGGTTAATTTTTATTCTTTATGCAACCTACTTTAATGAGACGAATTTACTTGATGACTGTTTTACTAGCTGTTCTATCGCTCAGCGTTCACCTTAGCCTATTGGCACAAGACGGTTGGACGAAACTATTTGATGGTAAAAGCTTAGATGGCTGGAAGGCTAGTGAAAACCCGGAAACCTTTAGTGTAGAAGACGGAATGATTGTGGTGGATGGCCCTCGCGCCCATTTATTTTATGTAGGGGATGTGTACGACCACTCTTTTAAGAATTTTGAGTTTAAGGCGGATGTCAAGACGATGCCTGGAGCCAACTCAGGGATGTACTTTCACACTGAATACCAAGATGAAGGTTGGCCGAATAAGGGATACGAAGTACAGGTGAATAACTCCCATACGGATTGGCGACGAACCGCTAGTCTCTACGGAGTAGATGACGTTCGGGGGGCTCCCGCCGATGATAATGAGTGGTTCACTCAGCATATTATTGTACAGGATAGTTTAGTTACGATTAAGGTAGACGGAGAAATAATCACCGAATACGTAGAACCAAAAGACGTAAAAGAAGATGCCGGGAGCAGTGGACGCTACTTAGATACCGGAACATTTGCTTTGCAGGGGCACGATCCTGAGAGCAAAGTGTACTACAAGAACATTATGGTAAAGGCATTGCCGGATTAAGTAAAACGCTTTACATCCGAAGCGGTAATTTCGGCATCGCACATAATGACTAACCGCTCTACTACATTGCGTAGTTCTCGGATATTTCCGGTCCACTCAAAGCTTTGTAGTTCGGTAATCGCGTCGGGAGTTATTTTCTTGACGGGGGCACTGTATTCCTGAGCGATGTCATTCAAAAACTTATCTACCAGCAGCGGAATATCGTCTTTTCGGTCTTTTAATGCCGGAACGTGAATGAGGATAACACTGAGACGGTGGTACAAATCCTCCCGAAAAGTCTTTTCTTCAATCTCCTGCTTTAAGTCTTTGTTAGTAGCCGCAATTACCCGAACATCTACTTTGATGGCTTTATCGCCGCCTACTCGGGTAATTTTATGTTCTTGTAGTGCCCGTAGTACTTTAGCCTGAGCCGAAAGGCTCATATCGCCAATTTCATCCAAAAACAGCGTACCACCGTTAGCCTGCTCAAATTTTCCTTTTTTCTGCTTATGAGCGGAGGTAAAGGAACCCTTTTCGTGACCAAACAGCTCACTCTCAATGAGTTCAGAAGGAATGGCCGCACAGTTGAGTTCTATCAACGGAGCTTTCGCTCGATTGCTTTGGGCGTGTAACCATTTGGCTACCAATTCTTTTCCCGTACCATTCGGGCCAGTTACTAGTACTCGGGCTTCGGTGGGGGCTACCCGGGCAATGGTTTCTTTTACCGCAGAAATAGCTTCCGATTCGCCAATGATCTCACTAACCCCGGCTATCCTTTTGCGGAGCTTTACGGTTTCTTCTACTAAATCGGATTTATCGAGGGCGTTTTTGATGGTAACCAGCAGCCGATTGAGGTCGGGTGGTTTCTGCACAAAATCGTAAGCACCTATTTTAGTGGCTTCTACTGCGGTCTCGATGCTGCCGTGAGCCGAAACCATAATAAATTGGGTATCTGCACCCTGTTGCATAGCTTTCTCTAGCACTTCAATGCCATCCATCTTAGGCATCTTGATGTCGCAGAGAGCCACATCGTAGTCACCTTTAGCGAGCATCTGAAGACCTTCTTCACCGTCAGTGGCTTCATCAACTTCGTACTTCTCGTACTCCAGAATTTCCCGTAGCGATCCGCGGATTGCTTTTTCGTCGTCTATAATAAGAATTTTCGCCATACAATTACTAAAAGTATAAAAATATAAGCAAGCCTGTAAGCCGGGTTCTGTTGCTCTAGTGCAGGGCACTGGAGTTCTTGCCATTTATCTAGCCCCAGCATTGCTACCGGGGTCTAACGACCTACCCGTACAGCCTCTTAAAAAAAGAATAGGGCGAGTCACCCTACGTCCAGCTACGCTAGTCTACTGTACTTATTTGGTCTTTCAGCCCGTAAGGTTTACCCTGCCTCCTTAGTCACCCTCGGAGCGGTGCGCTCTTACCGCACCTTTTCACCCTTACCCTCAATCCCGAAAGATGAAGGCGGTTTGTTTTCTGCGGCACTTTCTGTGTAAATCCTGAACTTGGTTCAGTATCTACCCTTCCCGTTAGGAAGTACGGTACTCTGTGCTGCCCGGACTTTCCTCGTAATGTTCAGCATATGATGCCCAACATCCCGCGGCAAGCCAGCTTGCTAATGTTTATGTAACAATTGTACGATTTTTTTTAGAAAACGTCTAACCCAGTAAGCTTCTGTTCCCATTTATCAGCTACTTGAGCTACTTCACAGATCGCGCTTTTCAGGTATTCTTTGTTTTGTACATTGACAAACTCCCGAAAAACCGAAGCTTCCACCTTAACGAAGGTATCATCTACCACAAAGCGAGAGTAAAGCATTTTCTTATTTTCCGCCATGAAATCTACTAGATCCATATGCTCGTAGAAAGGGCACACTTTAGAAATAAAGGAGATAGTTTTAGTGCCTTGATCGTCAAGCATCTGCATTCTGCCTCGTACGGCCTGAAAACGCCCTTTTCCGAGAGGTACTACAATTACTGAAGTATGCTCGTCGTATTCAGAAAACTGGCCTTCCAGCTCGTCTGATATTGTCCGCATAAAATCTACTAGATTCATAGTCTTACCATTGTATTGATTAGACAATTAATCTAATGAATGTACCAGAAAATACAGCTTTAACTCTATAAGCCCTCTTACAATGTACTATTTGCTGCCATTATACTCGTTCTATCACCATAGCTGACGCTCCACCACCACCGTTACAGATACCTGCCACCCCCACAGTAGCATCCTGCTGCTGGAGCACATTGCAAAGGGTAGTAACGATACGTGCCCCCGAGCACCCCAGCGGATGACCGAGGGCTACGGCCCCACCAAAGATATTAACCTGACTGGAATCTAGTTCTAGCCTTTGATTGTTGGCGATAGCTACTACCGAGAAGGCTTCGTTAATCTCGTAATAATCTACGTCCTGCGAACTGACTCCCGCTCGTTGCATTGCCTTAGGAATCGCCAGTGCCGGAGCAGTGGTAAACCAGAGTGGGTCTTGAGCGGCATCAGCAAAACCAATAATTTTTGCGATGGGTTTTAGATCAAGTTCTTTTAGCTTTTTTTCACTTACTAATATCATAGCTGCCGCGCCATCATTAATGGTAGAAGCGTTGGCGGCGGTTACGGTTCCTTCTTTGCTAAACACAGGACGTAGGTTAGGGATTTTCTCGAAGTTTACCCGCTTGTACTCTTCGTCTTCGGTAAGAAGCAGAGGTTCACCTTTACGCTTCGGAACTTCTACCGGAATAATTTCAGGCTTTAGCTGTCCGGCTTCAGTAGCCTGTGCTACCCTTTTGTACGATTCAATAGCGTATTCGTCTTGGGCTTCGCGGGAGATGTTCATTTCCTTAGCAGTATTATCGGCACAATTACCCATCGCAAAGCCGTTGTACACCTCAAACAACCCGTCTTTCTCCAATCCATCCACCAGCTCTCCGCTTCCGTATTTATAACCAAAGCGGGCTTTCGGAAGATAGTAGGGAATATTAGACATGCTCTCCATCCCTCCGGCTACGATAATATCAGCTTGCCCCAACATAATAGCTTGCGCTCCGAACATAGCCGCTTTCATTCCCGAAGCACAAACTTTATTGACAGTGGTACAAGGAACCGTATTGGGAATACCTGCTCCCAAAGCGGCCTGCCGAGCCGGGGCTTGCCCTAAGTTAGCCGATACCACGTTGCCCATCAGTACTTCTTCTACCTGATCTTCGGGAATCTGAGCTGCTTGAATAGCCCCTTTAATGGCCGCGGTGCCCAGTTCGGTAGCACTCAAACCAGCCAAACTACCACCAAACGATCCTATGGGAGTTCGGACAGCGGAAACGATGTATGCGGTGTTCATAATATTTCTTTAGTTAAAAGCGGAGACTGGAAACAGGAGTCCGGAGACCGGAGAATACATTTTTTGATAACTAATAGTGCATAGTCGACGGCTCACAGCTTTCATTGTAAGTCAATCACTATAGCTTTCTGACTCCGGACTTCGGTCTCCCGTCTCCGTAAGATGGTTACCAATCAGGTTTAGAACGATCTTTGGGCTTAGTTGGTTTTCGGCGATTTTGTTGGATGTACTGCATCTCGTTGTTTCGCATGGCCTCCAGTATCATTCGGGCTTTCTCTTCGCTAATGTTCATTTCCTCTAGGCGTTCGGATAGCGGTGAGTTAGACATTTCTTCTTCACTTTTCTCACCTTCACTTTGCTCTTCGCCCTGTTGCGTATTCTGTTCCTGAGGCTCGCTCTCGTTAGACTGTTGCTGATCTCCTTCCTGCTGATCCGATTCGCTCTGCTGTTGTTCTTGATTTTGCTCATCGGTAGACTCGCCTTCTTGATCTTGCTGCTGTTCAGACTGTTCTTCGTTTTGCTCCTGATTTTGTTGTTCCTGCTGATCCTTCTCCTCATCCGACTGCTCTTGATTATCATCTGATTGCTGTTGTTGCTGCTCTTGTTCTTTCTTCAGCTTCTTTACCAGTTCGTAGTTATAGCGAGCATCTTCATTGGTCGGATTGGCCTTGAGTGATTCTTTATACATTGCCAAAGCATTATCGTACTGCTGCTGTTGGGTAGTGATATTTCCTAGCTGTTGGTAAGCCACTGATTTGATAGCAGCCCCTTCCGCATTCATCAGTTGACCGTACTGTCGCTGGGCGGTAGCGGTATCTCCGGCGTGTAGTTGGGCGTGAGCCAGATTTAGGCGAACCCGCTCATCCTGCACTTGCATAGAATCTACCAGTAGTTGGTAGTACTGCACAGCCTGGGTGTAGTCCCCTTGCTGATACGCTTCTTCCGCTTGCTTTTTCAGCCGGTTGATCGTAGCAATATCATCAATACCGCCAATAACTAGTAAAAGGCCCAAAGCCCAGCCCAGCAGTTTCATATTCTTACTGTTTTTAGTTTCACCAAATGATCTATCAAAAATAAGCCCACCCCCAGCAGCAAAAAGTAGAAATACTTATTGGCCGAAGCATCAATCTGACGCGAATCCCGCAGTTCGCCCTCAATCTGGCCAATTGAGGAAATGAGCCGTTCGGTATCATCTTGCCGACCACTAATCTCGAAGTACTGCCCACTGGTCTGATTCGCCAGCTGTTGTAGTGCCTGAGGTTTCAGTTTACTTATAACTACATTACCCGACCGATCAGTTTTAGGTACACCTCTCACTACCAATTGACTACCTTGCTCCGTGCCCACACCTAAGGTAAACAAACGAATTCCGCTCTGCTGAATTTTTTCAGATACTGCCGAAATGTTATCGCCAAAATCTTCTCCGTCGCTAATTAGCAACAGTACCTTCGATTTCTGCTGTGATGGGTTCTCCTCATCTTTCTCAAACTTCTCAAGTGCCAGACGCAATGGTGGGGTGAAGTCGGTACCCGAGTTAGGTACCAGACTAGTATTCAGCGCATCAATAAACATATTGAGCGCACCCTGATCGTAGGTGAGCGGACTTTGAATGAATGCTTCGGATGAGAAGATAATCAGTCCGATCCGATCCGAACTAAACGACTTTACAATATCTTTCAACTCGTATTTCACCTTTTCCAATCGACTAGGTTGCACATCGTTAGCATTCATAGACTGAGACAGATCTACTAGAATAAATATATCTTTACCCACCGCTTGAATCTCCTTGGTTGCTTTCCCCATCAGTGGTCCGAGCAGGGCGACCAGAAACAGCACAAAATATAGAATACGCAGCCCCACTTTAAAAACGACCGCTTGGTATCCCACCGGAATTACCCGATTGATTCGGATCACCCTGGTTAGGTACAGTATGTATCCTATGATGAAGAGAGTGAGAAATATTATTTCAGTTGTACTAAACGATCGATACCAATCCATGTCAATTTCACTTATCCAGGTAACGACAAAAATAAGCACTAAGTGCAAATATAGGCAAGCGAAGTTGTAATGAGTCAGAAAAGTAATTTTTAGCTTTTGTTTTTCCTGTTACGGTTGGTATGGTAATAAAACTTGTTTTATATTTGCAGCCTTTAAAGAATTATAGCTTCAAAACTCCACGGAGAGGTGGGTGAGTGGCTGAAACCACATGTTTGCTAAACATGCGTACCGTAACAGGTACCGGGGGTTCGAATCCCCCTCTCTCCGCTCGGCTGAGTTATTGCATATAAAGCTTTTAAAATAGTCGGGATTCCGTTGGTTTCACCAAAACTATTCGGGGCGTAGCGCAGTCCGGTTAGCGTACCTGCTTTGGGAGCAGGGGGTCGCAGGTTCGAATCCTGCCGCCCCGACTTGATAATCAAGCACTTACGAAGTAAAATTTGTAAGTGCTTTTTTATTTGCAAGCTATTTGCAAGCATTTTTAGCTATCGCCAATGGTGTTGCACATAGCCTATAGCTCAAACATGAGCATATTTCTAAAGTAACTTCCTATCGTATAGTCTGGCGGAATGTCACTTGACGGATTCCTGCTTTGCGTTGCTGTCGTCTAATATAGCGCTTGCTGTTCTTGGGTAAGATCGGCTTCCAGTGTTATCTCTTCCAATTCGATACTGGTAAATGGTAATTCTAGTTGCTCAAGAACCTGGCTGACCACTTCAGAAAATCGATCTAAAATGGTAAAGAAGCATTTTAGTAAATCACACAATTGTATTTTAGCATTTTCTTAAATAATGAAATAAGCTATATTTGTAGTATGAAAGAAAATCAATGTATCCGGGTATTTGCTGCTCAACAACAAATTGAACGTTGTCAGCAACGTGTAGAACAAGTGAGCCCTTCGGTGACTGGCTTATCCAACGCTTTGGGACTAGCGGGGAACGAAGTGCGCTTAAACATTCTGTTTCTACTCGATGAAGAAGCCGAGTTATGCGTGTGTGATTTGAGCGATATTCTGGGCATGAAAATATCGGCTATCTCGCAGCACCTGCGTAAGCTCAAAGACGGGAAAATCGTCCAAACCAAGAAAATAGGCCAAACCGTCTTCTACCGCCTATCCCCGGAATACGCCGGGCTCTTTCGTCCCTTTTTCGCCATGATTGCCGATAACAAAACCATTGCTGTATCATGAAGACGACTAAAAATTCTGCCGCCAGCTTAGGGGTATTAACCGCTATCACCGCTTCGCTTTGCTGTATCACCCCAGTACTGGCTTTTGTGGCTGGTGCCAGTGGCGTAGCGGCCACCTTCTCGTGGCTAGAACCTTTTTGCCCGTATCTGATTGGATTGACCGTGGTTGTGTTGGGTGTTGCCTGGTATCAACAACTCAAGCCCAGGAGCGCCGAAGAAATTGCCTGTGCCTGTGAAGACGATGAGCAGCCAAGCTTTTGGCAATCCAAAAAATTTCTGGTGATCGTTACCGTCGTAGCCGGAGCATTGCTCTTCTTCCCCATATACGCCGATGTCTTTTTTCCTAATACAGACCATCAAACCGTGATCGTTCAGGCATCTGATCTACAAGAAACGCAATTCGCGGTGCAGGGTATGACCTGTACCGGTTGCGAAGAGCATGTAAAGCATACGGCCTTACAACTGGATGGAGTGATAGAAGCCGAAGCCTCGTATGAGCAAGGCATTGCCCAGATCAAGTTTGATCCGACCCTAATTAATATAGAAGCGATTGACCAAGCTATTGAAGAAGAAACTGGATACCAAGTAGACCCATCACAATAAGCATGGAACAAGAAATTATTTTACAATCAACGCTTACCTGTCCGCAATGCGGACACCAGAAAGAAGAAACCATGCCCACCGATGCGTGTCAATATTTCTATGAATGTGAAAGCTGCGGGCAAGTCATAAAGCCCAAAGCCGGAGACTGCTGTGTGTATTGTTCTTACGGAACGGTCGCCTGCCCCCCGGTGCAAGAAAGCGGGAATACGGATTGTTGCTGCTAATTTTTTTAATCTTTTAAAGGAGACTACCCCACGAAAACCTATGGTGTGGTGGTGATTGGTTCTGGCATAGCCGGAATGACGATTGCCCAATATTTCTTGATTTTTTTTAGCTTTTCCTGTTATCTTATACTTATGTATGTTGCCGTCCACAATGACCAGCCAAGACCCAGAGGGTTAGCATTTTCTAACGAAACCCGCCAAGCAGCATCAAGCATTATGCGTTGCAATGGTTTAAACAAGACCCGTAATCATATCTATTATCGCTTGTGCCATGAGCTTATCTGTATGGAAATGAGTAATCCCTATGCGGCACAAGATGACATGATAGAACGTGGTGTTGAGCGCGTAGTGAACTCCTACCGGCACCTCAAAGAAGTTGACCTCTACTTTTACGACTCTGCCCTTTATTCCTAAAACCGTCCTTTTGCCTACACCTTTAAAGTAAAGAACAGCTCTTTCCCTCTGTAAGCCTTAGATATTTTTTCAGGGATTAGGGGGATAGAGAGACATTGATTTGTGAGCAAGTCTCATAATGCGCGGCGGAGTGGCTGGTATTGCGTGTTGGCAAGCTGGCCCTGAAGCGCAGCGGAATAAACAAGCCAAGGCTTTGCGCGTAAGCTTTATGCCGAACGGTTCAGGGGGCGTGTCCGCCGCGCGTTATATCTTGCTGGCAAACAATGATCTTATCGTGCGGCGGGCTTTGGCTTAGGGATAGAGCGATATGTTTGAGACCGGAAGGGCCTTGCGCTTAGCATGTCGAGTAGCGACAGCCCGGCCCGCACACAGTAAGGGCAAGCTCCTCCCCTTAGTCTGGCATAGAATTTTTAGAAAAATCTAGAAATATATTGATTTTCTGGAATATCTAGAAATTTCGGAAAAGCATATTTTTTTGCCCTTCAAAATCTTTTTTGCCAACTTTACTTCTGTCAATCGCTAGTGCGCGCAATTTTATTTCGGTTGATGAATGTTTCACCTTTTAAATTCTAACGACATGGGATTTGATTCCACGATGAAAAGTTATCTGAGAAGCTCTAAAGGCAACTCCGGTACAACGCGAGATGGTCGATCGGTTGAAAAAACTGATCATGGGTACAAAGTTGATGGTAAAAACGTTGGTACCCGTACCCAGGCTCTTAACAAGATTCGTTAGGCTATATCTGACCTACTAGTCAAGATGGCAGCTTAACCTTGCCCCGTTTTTTGTGGCAGGATAGTTCGGGAATAACTGTCCTGCAAATTCCTCTTCAGGCGATGTGTTTATTACGCATCGCCTTTTTACTCTTGTTCTTTCACACAAATCACAATGCTATGAGAAAAAACAGATACTCAAAACGAAAAAAGTATGCCCAGCAGCCAAACCCCTTACATGAACCGCTACTGTCGTTTTCGCCTCAAGATCACTGGTCGCTTAAAGATGCTTTTGAGGGCACTCTGATTGTTGGTACCAATGGCTCAGGCAAGACCTCCGGTCCCGGCAAGCATATCGCGCTGCAATTCCTGCGCTTTGGGCTAGGTGGTCTTGTGTTGGTCTCGAAAAGAGATGAAGCCAATCTCTGGAAAACCTATTGCGCTAGCACTGGACGATTGGATGATCTTATTATCATGGAACCGGATGGTCCTCATGTCTTCAACTTCATAGATTATATCGGGCGCACTCAGGTTGGACCAGGTAGTGGTCTGGCAGCCAATGTGGCGGATGTCATCTACCAGATTGCCGGGACAGCCGGGCAGGGTCAGGATAACCGGGATGCATTCTGGCAGGGTGAGCAAACCAAAATCCTACTTAGTCCGATAGAGACTTTACTGTTGAGTGGCCAAGAGCTTACACCCAAAGCGATCTACGGTATTGTGGCATCGGCACCGGGATCGGAGGAAGACCTGCAATCAGAGAAATGGCGTAATGATTCTGCCTGTTACCAAGCCCTTCGTACCATTCGGTACAAGATAGAAAACGGTCTTCTCAGCGAAGAAGAGATTGAAGATTATAGAGTTTTGGAGTCTTATTGGCTCTATGAATATGCCCGCTTGCACGAAAAGACTCGGGGGATTGTTAGAGCAATGTTCTCTAACTTCTTTACCGAGTTCAACCGCAGACCTAATCGGGCTTTGTTTTGCGATAAGACGACCATCACCCCCGAAGCTTGTTTCCAAGGGAAGGTCATTGTGGTGAACTTGCCGGTGCGAGTGTTTCACAAAGTTGGTGTTGTAGCACAGAAGCTTATGAAGCTGATGTTTCAACGCACTGCTGAGCAAACCGTTATAGAAGGGAAACCCCGTCTCCCGGCGTTTCTGTTTGGGGATGAATACCAGACCCTCTATTACGACTATGATCGTGAGTTTCAGGCCACGGCTCGTAGTAGCCATGTTGCAACTGTCTATCTTACCCAGAACCTGCCGAATACCTATGAGGCTGCTGGTGGGGCACAGATGGGAGAGAATAAGAGTAAAGCTCTTATAGCCAATCTTAACACTAAGTTCTTCCTGGCACAGGATGACCCGGTGACCAATGAATACGCTGCACGAATGATCGGACAGACCGTTTACTGGCGGCGCAATAAAGGGGCGTCCATTGGTGAGAGCACTTCCCTATCGCACGGGTCATCCGAAACCTACGATTATAAGGTACGACCCGAAGAATTTCACGCGCTGCGAAATGGTGGTTCCCCTCACAACTATGAGGTGGATGCCTATGTCACGCAGACGGGGCGCATCTTCAAGGCTAATGGCTCTAATGTACTCAAAGTCACCTTTTCCCAAGCATAATTATTTTCAAACCATAAATGTTAAACATCATGCAAAAGCAAAACCGTTTTCATCTCGTTTTACCCCGTCAGAATATGCTACGCCCTATACTGTACGGATTTATTCTCATACTCTCGTCTTGGCCGTCCCTGTTGATTGAAGTGTTTACCCGGCGCAAATTCGGGGAACGCCACTTCTCGGTAGGAAGTTGTCTGACTGCCGTGGGTATTATGCTCTTCTTTATGGTCTTTGTCCCGGACTGGCAAGTTCCCCTGCTACGTGATCTTGGGTACTCAGTACAGTATTCTGATGTACGGGGCTGGACGGTGAGTAAAGTGCTTATCGTCATGTATGGTATCGCAGTCATGCTGATTTCTCTTTACCACAAATACGATATTCTTAAAAAAGGACAAACCATGAACTCCGAACGTTATAGCAAATCCGAGGGGATAGCTTTCTTATACTGGTATCGCTTGTTCGGTCGTTTGCCTACCTGGGTGAGGGAATGGTGCCCCATGGATGAGATGACCCTTCGCCGGTATTATGAACCAATTACGGCTTTTTTGATCGGACTGGTGTTCTTTCTGATTCCCTTTACCACCATGTTTGGATTTGTAATCATGATTTGTGGGGGGCTTTACTTTTGGCGATCATACGTAAAGTATGCATTAGGGTATCATGCCATGTTGGACATGATGGATGATATGATTCTGGCTGAGGAACTAGAAGATGTGATTACGGAAGATGAGCCAGTAGGTGATCACCGAGGGGTATTTGTTCTTGCTCCAAAACCCAATAACCCCAATTTGCGCGAAGACCTTTATGAGGCCATGCGTCAGGAACTTAATCTCACAAAGCCCTCCGGCGAACCACAATTAATCTGATGTACTTTTGCTCCCATAGGCCGACCGTTCGCGGTTGGTCTATGGGACTAATCGCCGTTTTTATGAACAAACAGGATAAAGCCTTTGCCGCTAATCAGACCGATGTTACCAAAGATGCGGAATCAGCACGTGCCGCTTTAAATAAAGAAAGACAGGCTATGCGTGATGCTCATGCTCGCGAACTTGGTAGACAGTACGAAAAGCATGGACGTCAAATCAATGCCATCAACCAGATCCAGGATGAAGGGCCTTATATCTTGGAAAGACGTCGCAGGGAAGCGACCCGGCAGCATGATCGAATGACGGACCTTATTTTGGGCATTCAAGGGCGTGAAAAGCTCAAACTGGAAGTCACTCTCAAGAGGGACTGGCAGCGCAAGCATCCCGATAAACCCTTTGATAGCAGTGTAGCCGAAGCCGTGTTGAAGGCACGCCATGACAGCTACTACCAAGCGCAAACAGACCCTCAAGCCGATCAGCAGTTTGCCCGCCATCAGGTGGAATTTGACAGCGTGGTCAAAGACTATCTCGATGATAAAACGAGCTATGAAAGCTTCGTCTATCAGCATCAACAAACGGTCACTCGGCAAGCACATGAGCGGCGATATAGTCATGAACGCGAGCTACAGGAACAGAGTCTGGACAAGATCCGGGACCGGGTAAAAAGCGAGGGCAAAGCCCCCGACATTTAACCCCAAATTCCTCCTGGGGTACTGCGGAGGGGAGATGTCTGTTGTACACACCAAAACAAAACTTACCATAACCACGGTATCTTGTTTTGTTCTCATTCTCTCCTTTTCTCGCTTCACTTTCGCCTCATTTTACCCCCGGCATCTGCTTGCTTAACACTAAGCTCATGCCGGTCAAAACTTATTATCCAACACAAACCACGAACCCTATGTTCACTCGTCGCTTACTCAAAATTCTTGCTTTGTTTCTCACCGTTGGCGGAGTTGTTTTTCTAGTCGGGTTTCAATTCGGTGAACGTAAAGCCCGTCATGATTTCCGCCACCATCTTCACCATATTGTCGGCCGCTCCTCTTCCATCGTTCGGGTGGACAGTCTGTTCAGCCCAGCCGGTGAACTGGTCAAGGTGGAACGGGATACCACCGGGGTTCAGATGACCGTGGAACAACTCAACTTGTTAGAACGTGCAGCCCCCCAAAGGCCATAAATAATCAATCCTATCGTAGGAATATAATCTTGTCAGCATCGTTATTCTGCGCTACACTAAACCTATATGATCCGTATTATTGTCTCTACCTCCGCCGAGGCGGCCAAAAGCTATTTTCAGGATGGCTTGTCCAAATCGGATTATTACTTGAACGACCAGGAACTCCCCGCCCATTGGCACGGCAAGGCCGCTGCGATGCTGGGATTGTCCGGGCCGGTTCAGACTGAGCAATTCTATGCACTGGCCGATAACCGCCACCCCGAAACGGGCAAAGCGATTACGCCGGGCGGCAATAGGCCGAACCGCCGGGTTGGCTATGACATTAACTTCCATTGTCCCAAGTCGGTTTCTGTCCTGCATGCGCTGGGCAACGACAGCCGGATACTGGATGCCTTTCAGGACAGCGTGGATGCGACCATGCAGGATATGGAAGCTGATATGCAAACCCGTGTCCGAGTCAAGGGGCAATACGATGACCGGGAAACGGGCAATATGGTCTGGGCACGCTTTACCCACCAGACCGCCCGTCCGACCAAAGAAGCCCCACCAGACCCGCACCTGCACGCCCATTGCTATGCGTTCAATATGACCTTTGATAAAGAAGAGCAACGCTTCAAGGCGGGGCAGTTTGTCACTCTTAAGAAAGACGGGATGTATTACCAAGCCCTGTTTCACAAGCGCCTCGCCGACAAACTTCAGGCGATGGGCTATACCATCCGTAAAACCAAAAGCGCGTTTGAAGTCGATGAAGTGTCAAAGGAAGCCACTGCGCTGTTTTCCAAGCGTACCAACCATATCGGGCAGGTGGCGAAAGACAAAGGCATTACCAAAAAGAGTGAACTGGACAAGCTTGGGGCATATACCCGCGCGGCCAAGCAAAAGGGACTGACCATGCAGGACTTACGCAAAATCTGGCGCAGTCAACTGAAGTCCAATCCTATTCGTAAAGGGCAAGGCGGGAAAGGGGCACCCATCAAAACACCCAAGCAATGCGTCACCCATGCCATCCATCATACCTTTGAACGCCTGTCAGTGATGAACGAACGCAAGCTAAAACAGGAAGCGTTGCGTCATGGGCTAGGCAGTCGTGAAGTGACCATTGAGGCGTTAGACAGGCAGTTTGCCGAGGATGAGCGGCTGGTACGCCTTGATGAGGCAAAGGATGCACTTTGTACTACGCCGGAAGTACTGGCTGAAGAACAGGAAATGGTTGACCGGGCAATGGATGGGCAAGGCATTTTCAATCCAGTCTCTCGCTTGCCCCGTGGACACTGGCAGAACAAAAAACTGAACGCCGAACAAAAGCAGGCGGTCAATCGCGTCCTAATGAGCCGTGACCGGGTCACCCTTATTCAGGGACGGGCGGGGACGGGTAAGACCACCATGATTAAGGAAGCCATTGCCGGGTTCAACGAACATCGTAAACGGGTCTATACCTTCGCCCCGACGGCGGATGCCGCCCGGGGTATCCTCCGGCAGGAAGGCTTTAAAGAAGCGGATACCATTGCCAAGTTGCTCACCGATAAAGACCTGCACAAGCAGATTAAGCATCAGGTCGTATGGATTGATGAGGCCGGATTGATGGGGTCGCGCGATATGGTGCGGATTTTACGACTGGCCGAGGAACAGGATTGCCGTCTTATCTTGTCCGGCGATACCAGGCAGCATCGTTCGGTCGCCCGTGGTGATGCGTTCCGGGTGTTACAGGATGTGGCCGGGCTCAAAGCCACGGGAACGAAGACCATTTACCGCCAACAACAAAAGGACTACCGCGAGGTGGTAGAAGCCTTATCGGAAGGGCGTACCGGTCCGGCTTTTTCCCAGCTTGACCGGATGGGAGCCATTCGGGAAATCGGCACCGATAATGTAATAGAGGAACTAACAAACAGCTATCTGGAAACCACCAAACGGGGCAAGTCTGCACTGGTGATTTCACCGACAATTGCCGAACGGGATAAGGTCAATGCCCATATCCGCGACAGTCTTCGGGAAAAGGGGCGGTTGGGACGGAAAAGCAGAACCCTGACGCGCTTGCAATCCCTGCAATGGACGGAAGCCGAAAAAGCCGATAGTCGCAACTATGTTCCCGGTCACGTCATCCAGACGCATGCCAATATATCCAAGCATTTTGTCAAGGGAAGGAAGTTTCAGGTGGTGAAGGTCAAAGAAAAAGCAGTCCTCACCCGAAATGAAAAAGGACGTCTCAAGGCGTTGCCACTCGATAAGGCCGCTCGGTTTGATGTCTATGAGCGCTCCAAGCGGGATATTGCCAAACGTGACCTTATCCGTATTACTAAAAACGGCTCGGATAAAAACAAGGAACGGCTGGATAACGGCATGATGCTCGAAGTTATTGGCTTGACCAAAGACGGCCATATCCGGGCGCAAACGGCCAGTACCAGTAAAAAGGCCAAAAACCTCAAGCAATACCTTATTCCTCGATCCCATGAAAACTGGGACTATGCCTATTGCCAGACCTCTTATGCCGCGCAGGGTAAAACGGTGGATAGGGTCTTTATCCATCAACCGGCGGCTACCTTTCCGGCCACCAACCAGGAACAGGTCTATGTGTCCGTTTCACGCGGACGGGAAGCCGTCACGATTTATACCGATGATAAGGACGAACTGCGGCAAATGGCGCAGCAATCCAGCAGGCGCATGGCGGCACTGGAAGTGCCGGTGCCGGACTACGGGCATGAGCGAACGCCGGAACCCGAACGGCAGCCGGAGATAGAAAAAGAAGCTTCAATAGATATACCACCACCAAAATCGAAAAATTATGGATACGACCTCTCAATTTAGAATTGATTCCATTGAGTTGGGCCAGAAAGAAATTAAAAAGCCCAAATCAAGCACCATTAAGCCACCGAGAACGGCGGATAAGCTGGATTGTCTGCAACGTTCAACGACAATTCCGCAGAACCTGAACCTGATGATGGAAGGACACCTGCACTTAAGCTTAGCGTATTCGCATTTGGGGGCGATGCAGTATGAGGAAGACCCTATTGATCAACATATTATCCTGCATCATTCTCTTTACGAGGTCACTATCAGAGGTATCGGCTTAGACCCGGTTTATGAGGCGTTGCTGGAACGCAAAGCCTTATGGATACGCCAGGTACATATGAATTTTATTCGCCGCTACGAAAAGCTAAACCCCAGTAATGATAACAAGCGAGATAGCGCGCCGATGGTATCGGAGATTGAGTTTATCAGAAAAAGCTAGGTGCGAAAATAATCAGTCAGGCTTGAGCTTTTCTATGCGTTGTCGCAGACGATGTACTGTTGATGACCGCCAAGCTTTATCAGGCTTGCCGCGCGGCGGCGCAATACCTTGTTCGGTTAGTTTATCGGCCACTCTCTGGTTCGTCACTTTTTGGCCTTCGTTAAAAATTTCTTCCTCTGCGTTTTTAACAATGTCGGCCATGTTCAAAGCATAGCGATCTGCGTATTTTTTTGAAGCTTTCTTGATTGCCGTTAGATTGGCAATGCGCTCATAGAGGTAGGTAGAAATAGCGTAAACTGTATCTTCTTCATTGAGAGCATCGAAATGAACGCCTGAGTCCATCAAGGTATCGAATAATCGCGGGGACTTAAAAACAGGTTTAACGGATGCTACAAAATCAATTCTATTCGATCCGGATTGATGTGCTTCTTCAATGGCACCCTGCAACTGTTTTTTAAGGTCGTCTTCTGTTTCACCATCCCATTGTAAGATTGTAACAGGCTCTCTATCCATATCACACTCCAGTTCCGATAATTGACTTATGGAATTATCGCTTAAAGTATGAAAAGAGTCAATAAATTTCTGGCCTCTATCTTTTAGATATGACAGCCTATTCTCTTGTATCGTTTCGGGCGATTTGATTACCGTCGTATACAACCAGTCGTAAATAGGCATAAGAAGCTGCAATGTTTCCCTACATTTTTTACGATATGTTGTAATACCTCTATTTTTGATAGCACTGTGACTGGTATCCATACAACGAAATTACGATTTAATACCAAGAAAGAAACAAAAAAGTAAAATATCCATATCCTTACTTTGGGATATTTGAATTAATTTATATAGATTTATATATTGATAATTTACATATATAAAAATATTATTCTTAGTAATGCCAAATAAACAAATTTAAATATGGCTTAGCCGTCAGATAGTTGCTTCGCCATATTAAACGTTAAACCACAAATCTATGCAATTGTCTGACTTTTACCCTGAATGCCTTATTGTCCTTGTTAGTTTGTTTAAACAGAAACGTATAAGCCAGTTAGCTGCATGGCTTACTGTTTTTGGGTCACTAACACCCGAACCTCTTTCCCCCGAATTAAAATCTGTACCATGTGTGAAAGAGCTTACTGTAACGCAGCAGGTAACTGTACAGGCACCTGTCCAAGCGGTTAAGCCGATTTCCCCAGCACCATCTGTCACATCTCCGGTACAAGAGGGCGCGCAAACCGCACGGGTGTTTTCCGTTCCAGCTGATACCGTGCCATCTGATACACTTTTGGCGCAGACAGTGCCAAAAGATACTGTTTCAGAAAAAGCAGATAGTAAAAAAGAGAACAAGTACTACCCACCTCCTTATCAAGCACGAACAAAACGCGCTCGAAGCAGAATGATCCAATCATATGCTCTTTTAGACAAATCAGAAAAATTTCAAGATGAAGCTAATGACGCTAAAGAAATAGGAAGGATTGGAAAAGCCAGGCGTAGGCAAAACCGTGCGGATAAGAAGCTTGAAAAATCAATGAAAAAGGTAGAGAGGGCCAAACGTATTGACTCGAAGATTCTTATCAATGATGCTGATTTTGCCAGACGATCTAGATAATCAGAACCAGCGCAAAACCAAATGTCGTGCCAATGGCGCCGGAGATTGAGTTTTTTAGAAAGAGCTAGCGTAGAGCCGGGCGAATTCTTTGCCCGGCTCGAGAAATTTTTCTAAGCCTATAGTAAACTATACTGCCTTCGTTGCTCTTCGGCATCAATCCATTCAGGTTTCTGCGCATGGTGGTCTAGCCAGGCGGTAACAAAGCTGACGGCCCCTCCAGACGCTTCTATATTGTCGGGATGGGTGAAATGTGACTTATAGCCAGTTTCGGTGATAGGCAGTGGGATTGCTGCCTCTATCTTAAGACGGGCGATATGAAGGTCATTGTATTTGTGATAGCAATCATTGTATTTAATTGTAACCTCAATATCGCGCCATGTGATCGTATCTTTTATTTTCATGGCTTAGCCCTCCTTACTGGCATGAGAGGAATAAAGCGACTGCCCGGTAATAAGCCGGTCAAAAGCCGTTTTGGCGTTCATAGGTTGGAATGACAGGTCGCGTTCCAGTGGCAGACCGAACGGTGGCACCAGAAGGGTTTCCAGTTCGCTGCGTAGGACACTACCGGTTTCCCATTCCGTGATATGAGCGATACACCAGATATAGTCTTCATCCGCCGGGTCCATATTCAGGCAGTACCACGTACCGGCTCCATACGGATTGAAAATTTTACAGATGATATTCTGGGTTTCTAACGCACTACCTCTATCATACTGAGCGGTTAAGTCCTGGATGATTTGGTTGGTAAAGAGTATCATGAAATAGTCCTTTCCTTAAGTTGTTAATGGGGTTCGTTATGAACCCTTGTTCCCGGCGAGGGTGGGGTAACAACGGCAAGGGCAAACACGGGTGAATTTTGAAAGCAAAGCGGGTCGCGAGGAATGCCCGTTTACGGGCAGGGGAAAATTCTCCCGGGGTTTGGGCGGTATCGCCTTTACCCTTGCGGGCGTGAGGGCGAAGCCCTTAGCAAGAGAAAGAAGAGGGCTGGTAAGCCCGGAATCCAATAAGTCTTAGGGAGAAGGTGTCGTATTTGTTAATTCATCCAGCGTAAGGCCGATGAACGTATCAATCTGGGCAGCAAGGCGATTGACCCGATGCGCTTGATAGGCTTCAAGGTTTTGCTGGCTTTGCGCCATATAATGCTTGGCGTTAATCACCTGCTTATAAAACGGCATAGTGCCGGGAATACTACGCGATATGTCGCTCACGAAGCGTTCAATACAGGGGTCGGGCGGTGCCGGTATCTGGCAGGTTAATCCATAGGTGGCAATATCGATGGATTGTACATGTACCGCTTTCTCCAGCAGCTTTATAATATTGCGGAAGGTGGTGCTTTCAAGACCGGCTTGGGTAAATTGCTTATAAGCCATCCGGCCTTCTTGCAAAGCGTTAGACCATTGTTCAGTAGAGACATTGCCATGCACGATGTGCTGCGCCCTTTCTAACGCTGTTAAAAGCTGGGTTTGGGCAATTAACGGGTCTAGTGGGGAAGAGCGTGCCTGAGCGGTTTGGATAATACCCACTGGCTGAGATGTGATAATAATGAAAAGACCAAGCGCAAAGGCAATATGCCGGATAGAACGGCCTAGCACCGGATATCGGTGGTCATACTGCTCATGAGCGGCACGTTGAAGGTGCAGTCACCGCCGTAAGGCGAGTGCGCCGACAGTGACGTACTCGCAGCAAATGCCAGTGCGGCCAGCAGACAAAAAGCAGTACCACCGGCCAGGGCGATGAGTGCGTGTTTGTACGTCTTCAACATGAGATGTGGTATAAAGGGTGCGGCTGCATAAGTCAAATACTGCCGCACCCTAGATGCTATATAGTCTCTCCAGCCATAAGCCTGTCCCAGAGCTGTTGGGCATTCACGGGCTCAAAATGAATGTCCCGTTCCAGTGGTAAGCCAAACGGGGGCACCCGGATGGTTTCCAGGCTGCTTCTCAATACGCTCCCGATTTCCCATTCAAACAGATGGGCAATTCCCCAGACATAATCCTGGTCGGACGGGTCCATATTGATGCAATACCATGTACCGGCACCATAGGGGTTGAAGATTTTACAAATGACGTTTTGGTTTTCCAGATGTCCGCCTTTTGGGTACTGGTTGATTAATTGGTCAATGATGGTTTGTGTGAACAGTGTCATAAGGCATAAAATTTAGATGAAACATGAAAAGCATTGGAAAAAGAAAGAGGATGCTTAAAGCATCCCCTCATCGGCAAAAGACCGATAGCTGTCTTGGGTTAAAATGATATGATCGAGAAGGGGTAAATCCAGTAGGATGCCAATCTCTTTCAGTTTTCGGGTGAGCTTAATATCGGCCTCACTGGGGCTAAGTTGGCCCGATGGGTGATTGTGCGCGGCAATCAACGCCGCCGCATGAGCTTTCAACGCGGCCCCAAAGATCACCTTGGGGTCGGCTACGCACCCGGCCTGTCCGCCTTGTGATACCGTTCTTAATCCCAGAACCCGGTTGCTGCGGTCAAGAAAGATGGTTTTGAACTCTTCGACATACTGGATGCGTCCTTTTTTCCAGCGACTGCGTAGTACCGCCACAGCACTCTCGGAATCGGTAATTTTAAACCGGTCACAGTCTTTGACCTTGCGGGAATAGGATACTTTGATTTCAGCGATGCGACTGGGAAAGACAATAGTTCGCTGGCCGCCATCGGGGCGGTAGTGTTGTTCTGAAGCACTCATAGAATTTAGGCTTTAGGGTGATACATGAATTTTGGGTCTCACCCTGCGGTTTGGCACGACTAGAGCAAACAGGAAACGGAATACCGGACGAAAGCGAAGCGAAAGGAGGATATGCCGTCCCTTTTGCGGATGTCGGGACAACACCGCGACCTTTACCCAAAAACGCATGGACACCTTGCGCGTGGGGGTCGTAACTTACTATTGAGCCGAATAATCTTGACAATCGGCTCATTAATTTGATATATTTGAGCCGAATAAAGGATATAATCGGCTCATGGCGTATAATTGGCAACTTCCGGACTGGCCGGACTTTACTTACTCAATAGACGAAGTTGAAGATAAACTCTTTGACTTTGCTCAACGGGTCGGGCGGGTTAGTGGCGTATTAGCCGGTTTGCCGGACACAACCCAAACCGAAGCGGTGATTGACCTGATGGTGTCCGAAGCGGTGAAGACCTCCGAGATTGAAGGGGAATATCTTAGCCGTCAGGATGTGATGTCCTCCATCCGTAATAATCTGGGGCTAAACCCATCGGTTGAGAATGTATCGGACAAACGCGCCGAAGGGGCGGCCGAACTGATGATTGATGTGCGTGACAGCTACGCCGAACCGCTGACCCAAGACAAGCTCTTTGCCTGGCACCGGATGTTGATGAAAGGCAATCGGCGGATTGCCATAGGGGAATGGCGTAGCCATGAAGAACCGATGCAGGTGGTCTCCGGGGCGTTGGGGAAAGAGAAAGTCCACTATGAAGCTCCGCCGTCTTCACTAGTACCTGCCGAGATGGCGCAGTTTATCCGATGGTTTAACGAGACCGGGCCGGGTGGTAAAAATGAGATCAAAAAGCCCATTCTGCATTCAGCCATAGCCCATCTCTATTTTGAAACCATTCATCCGTTTGAAGATGGCAATGGCCGGATAGGCCGGGCGATCTCGGAAAAAGCCCTGTCCCAACATATCAACCGCCCGATCCTGTTGAGCCTGTCCCGCTCAATAGAAGCCAATAAGAATGCCTATTACGGGGCACTTCAAAGAGCCCAGCAATCCAACGAGGTTACCAACTGGATCATCTACTTTGTGGATATGGTGCTGGATGCCCAGACCCAAGCCGAGGAGTTGATCGATTTTACCTTAAAAAAGACCAGGTTCTTTGATCGCTTCAAAAACAGTCTCAATGAACGTCAACTTAAAGCCATCCGCCGGATGCTGGACGAAGGGCCGAAAGGGTTTGAGGGCGGCATGAGTGCCAAAAAGTACATCTCCATTACCCATACCTCTAAAGCAACTGCCACCCGTGATATGCAGGACTTGGTAGAACAGGGTGTATTTGTCCCGGTCGGCGGCGGCGGGCGTAGTACGCGCTACGATCTAAAACTAGATCAATAAGTACCGCTGAACGTGTTAATTCATATTTTACTTAACCGAACGGGCATTTGGTAGATAACCGTATTGGCCCGATAGCCTCCTTAGCACTATCAATTCGTTTGCCCTTCTGTGTAATTATAATTTGACCGTCAGCAGCGAGTTGATCGGCAATGTCGCGAACAATTGGCATAAGGGTACGCCAATCATTATCAAGTATTTTGCGCGCTACTTCGGATGGACAAATGGTTTTATCGTGCCTTCTTTCGTCTGTCATTTGAAGGATTAAGGATTTGATACGTTTTTCGCGGTTGCTCATAGTAAGGTTATACAATCAAAGTTTGCTGTTTTGTGTAGATACGATTCTTACAACTTAGAAGGTATTTCTCTGAGACATTGATGCTATACTAGTAGAATAGCTTAACTCAAGAAGTTCACTTGGCGGTACAGTAATCGTTTATAGCAAGATAAAGCACCAGCGTTACTTGAACTTAAACCTTAACAATTGAGCATTCGCCGCACAAACAATCGTACTTAAACTCATCAAGGCAGCCCCAACGGCTGGATTGATCATAATCCCTTGATAAAATAGAACCCCGGCAGCCAGTGGAATGGCCACCACATTATAGCCGGTGGCCCACACCAGGTTTTGCACCATCTTGTTGTAGGTAGCGCGACCAAATAAGATCAGGTTGGCAATATCGGACGGACTGCTTTCAGTCAGAATAATATCGGCGGTTTCCGCCGCGACATCCGTGCCTGAGCCTACGGCGATACCAATATCGGCTTTCGCTAGGGCCGGGGCATCATTGACTCCATCCCCAGTCATTGCTACATGGTGTCCTTCTTGTTGTAACTTCTCAATCAGTTCGGACTTTTCGTGAGGAAGCACCTGACTATAGTAGCCATCCAACCCCAATGTGCTCGCTACGGCTTTCGCCGTTTGCTCGTTATCTCCGGTAGCCATCAACACTTTAATACCCTTATCTTTGAGCGTTTGGATGGCATCCTTACTTTCCTTTCTGATTTGATCGGCCAGAGCGATAAAGCCAATGAGAGAACCTTCTTTTAATATGAACACCACCGTTTCCGCCTGATCGGAATGGGCTCCTTCCGGTAGATTAATCCCTTCTTCTTTTAAATAGCCGGGACTCACAATCTGATAGGGGATGCCATTAACTTTTGCATTCACCCCTTTTCCTTTCGTAGAACCAAATTCAGAAACTGACGGCAGCTTAAGTTCCCGTTTTTTCGCCTCGTTCACAATACCTCTGGCAATGGGGTGTTCTGAGCTTTGCTCAATAGCTCCGGCTAAGGCTAAGAGGTCCTCCTCGGAACGTTCATCTAAGGCTTTGATCCGGTTCACGCCAAAATTACCCTCGGTGAGGGTGCCGGTTTTATCAAACACAATCGCCGAGATTTTACGGCTGTTTTCAAAGGCGGTTCGGTTCCGTATCAGTAGCCCATTTTTAGCGGATAAGGCGGTGGAAATAGCAACAACGAGGGGTACTGCCAAGCCTAAAGCGTGAGGGCAAGTGATAATCATGACGGTGACCATGCGCTCCAGGGCAAAATCCATTCCCTGAGACGTAAAGAAGGCCCAAACGACGAAGGTCACTGCCCCAACCCCAATCGCGATATAGGCTAACCATCCGGCTGCTTTGTTAGCGAGACTTTGGGTCTTTGATTTGGTTTGCTGGGCTTCCTCTACCAGCTTGATGACTTTATTCAAGTAGCTGTCCTCACCCGAAGAGGTTACTTCTACTTGAATACTGCCGTCCCCGTTGATGGCTCCACCGATTACACTATCACCTTCGGATTTTTGAACCGGCTTGCTTTCACCGGTTAAGGCACTTTCGTTCAGGTCGCTATCGCCCTCGATGATTTTTCCATCCGCCGGAACCTTCTCGCCCGGCTTAATCAGGATAATATCCCCTTTTTTGAGGGCGCTGATTTTGACATCATGAATATCGTTGCCTACCACTCTATGAGCTTCCGAGGGCATAAGTTCGGCTAGTCTTTCCAGAGCTTTGGATGCGCCCATGATAGAGCGCATTTCCAGCCAGTGCCCCAGTAGCATGATGTCAATTAGGGTGACCAGCTCCCAGTAAAATACCTTGCCTTCCAGTCCGAGGATCACGGCGGTGCTATAGGCCCAAGCGACCGTAATGGCAATGGCAATCAAGGTCATCATGCCAGGCCCGCCTTCGGAAAGCTCGTCTTTTAACCCTTTCAGGAACGGCCACCCCCCGTAGAGGAAAATAAATGTCGCCAGGGCGGCGGCCACGTAACCCATTCCGGGAAAACTGAACTCAACGCCCAAGAAGCCTTGGATCATTTCCGAAAAGGCCAGTACGGGGATGGAAAGCGCGGTACAGATATAGAACCGCCGCTTAAAATCCTCAATCATATGGGCGTGATGATCGTGATGCCCGCCCGAATGACGTTCATGATCGGTATGCGGATCGGTATGCGCGTGGTGATGTTGTTCCATCTTTACGTATTATTGCTCGCTTTCTAGCCGGTAAATCATCTTTTTCATTTGAGCAATTTCCCGCTTCTGCGCCTCAATGATTTCTTCGGCCAGTTTGATCGCTTCCGGGTCTTTCAGATGCGCTTTTTGGCTAACCATAATGGCAGAAGAGTGGTGGGGAATCATGGCTTTCATCCACTGCACATCAGCAATCAATGTTTGCTGGCGAAGCATGGTCAGCGTCGCGATAAAAACAATGGCTGCCACGGCCAGAATGACGTAGTTAAGGGCTTTGTTCTTATACATCCCCCACATGAACAGCATCATGGAAATTGCCATCGGGGCGATCATCAGGATGGTCATGTAGGTTCGGGTCGTGCTGAGCATCACATGATCCCAAACATCGGCGTTCAGGAACATGACCGCGTACATAATGACAAAGGATACGGTCATCATCAGACCAAATTTGATATAGTGATTATTCATCGTGCGCTCTCTTTATTTTGAAATAGTCTCTACGGTTTCTCCACAGGTCGGCATCTGCTCACCGAAGTAGGGGTTGTTGATCTCTTTTACATCGGCAATCCAGTAGGCTCCTTTATTGTCAAAAGCCATCGGGCAATACTGTTTATAGACGGTACCTTTTGAGATAGCTTCGCTAAAGAGCGGTTCAACCTCATTGGTAAAGGAAGAAAAGTGTGTCCGTACACCCGCTAAATCGTCCGCTTCGGCCATATTGACAGCAAGCTCTTTAAGATGATCCCGTTCTTGGGTGAACGTCTCTGATAAATTACGGGCTACTTTTTTCGCCTCATCCAGATCGGAATTAAACAGCGCTCGTTGAAGCTGTAAATAATTGTGAAAAGCTTTGCCGGTCATGCCATCGACAAAGCTAACATCCGCTATATCAGCCGTCGTTTTCTGTTCTTCCTTTACCTCAGCCGGGGTATTGACTTCGGCGGATTGTCGGTTTTGCTCGCCGGAACAGGATGCTAAAAAGATGATACTCAGTATCATCGTGGTCATGATTAAGGAGGTCTTCTTAATATTCATTATCGTGTCCTTTTAAAGGTTATGAAATAGACTTATGAATTGTCCGTGAATAGTCAATGGCTTGACGTATAGTTTCAGTTGGGTAATAGAAAAACGGTTGTCATGTATTACTATCTGGTGTTCTAGCTCATCATACTCTCGATGGTTATGATTGATTGGCTCGTTGGCGACTAGACATATAGCTGATGGTAAATAAGTTTTTGTAACTCATACTATTGGGTTGCTTGCGGTATGCAATTGTAAAAGCAACTTAGTATATAGACAGTATTAGGTATAAGGCGCCCAAATGCCGAGCAAGATTGCTGTCATTATTGATAAAACTCTAAATCTTTTTAAGAAGAGTTCACCTTTGTTAGGGTGAACTCTTCATCTGCTCTTAAGCCGCCATTTTCTGGCATTCTTCCGCACACTTACGGCAAGATTCGGCACATTGCTTGCAATGGTCATGATCGTGAGCATCGCATTCTTGGGCGCACCACTCGCAAATTTCAGCGCAGAGCGCGCAGTATTTACTGGCATACTGGCTATCAGCGGCCATAAATTTGATGCAGACGTAGCAGGCATCCACGCAGATTGCACAACATTTGGGACAGTCGTTCATGCTGCTCTTACCCGCCATTTCCATGAGGCAGTTTTGGCACTCTACCAAGCACGCCTGGCAGGCCTCAATACAACTTTTGAATTTGCTGTTCATAAAAAATGGATTTAGTTAAAAAATAGACTCGGAAAGTAAACTAATATCTAATGCTATCGAGTTACGATACTCTGTTTAATGTGTATAAAATTTCAACTTCTGTAACCAGGAAATGGGTAATGATCTGTACTGCTTTTATTGGTTTGAGATGTACAGCGTCTTGTCATAGGCTATCAAGAGACTCTCTATCTATCTTCACCCTTCTTTTGTACTCAGATACCGAAAAGCCCGTGATTCTTTTAAACTGGTTAGAGAGATAATGGACACTGCTATATCCTAAGGTCATGGCAATTTCAGAGGCATTAAGCTGATCGTAGTCTAACAGCTCCTTCACCTTCTCTACCCGTAAGTGGATGTAGTAGCTCTCTAGCGTATCGGTGGTATATTTTGAAAATATCTTGCTTAAGTAACCGTAGTTCTTACCAACTTTAAGTGCGATATACTCCGAGAGCTTTTTGGCATTATTTCCTTTGGCCTGCACGTGATTTAGATAATCCAAGACAGCAATTTTAGTCTGCTCGATAAGTAGACTTTCGGGTTCATAAATAAGTTCAAGCCCACACTTTTTCAGTTGAGCATCAATTTCTTTAAGTGTAAGTGTCGCTGGAAGTTGCACCTGAGCATAGCCCAGTTCTACCGCTTGCACCTCGGCTCCCAACGCCTTCAACTCACTTTCAACAACCATTATACACCGTGGGCATACCATATTTTTTATATGAAGTGTTGTTACCATCTTCAGAATTAGTTGGTTTTTCCAGATTGAGATTTTATTTGAACGTTGATACCACTTCACCACAGGTAAGCATGGCTTCCCCGAAGTAGGGATTAAGCACTTCATCAGAGTCACTCAGCCAGAAAGCCCCGGTATTGTCTTTAGCCATCGGGCAGTACTGCCGATAACCATCAATCTCAACCTGATATTTTTTTAACGTGTGATAGAGCTGGTCACTCAAGGGGGAAAGCATCTCGCGTATCGTGTCAAGATTACTGGCGTTGGCAATCGTTTGGCTTGAAGTTTTTAAGACATTCAAGTCGTTCATCCACGTCATGTGAGCCTCATCTTTCACCAGAGACATATCTACTTTTTCCAGGGTCTCCAGTAAGGTTCGTGCTGCGTTATTGGCGGCGGTCACATTGCTTTCAATCAATGCATCTTTAAGGGGTAGATAGTCTCTAAAAACGGCTGAAAGCTGATTATTAAAGGCTTCATCAGCTTCGTAGGCCTCACTCATTTCATTGACGTGTGGAAGGGTATCCATTGAATGTCCGCTATGACTTTCTTTGGTAGAGGTCGGCATAGAAGAAGGCGCGCCTCCATGATTATGCCCGGTCATAGTCGCTCCTCCCTCGGGTGCCATCATAGAGGGCTTTCCGGCGAGCTGGGCGGCAGCATCAATTGAGAAAGTGCCACTGACAGCAATTTCCTCACCCGCCGTCAGGCCACTTTCCACGATGTAAGAGTCTTCCAGAGCCGGACCTAAAACGATTTCCTGCATTTTAAAATGAAGTCCCTGATCGCCCGACGTTTTGACGTAGACGACGGAACGTTTACCCGTCCATAAGACTGCTGACTTGGGAATCACCAGCTCATCGCGCCGCTCTTCCAGTTCGGCTTTGATAGAGCCCGAAGCAAACATTTCCGGCTTTAATGCCTTGTCGGTATTTTGAACGACCACCCGCGCTTGGGCCACGCGCGTTTGCGGGTTAATCACGGGGTCGATATAATCAATCTTTCCTTCGTAGGTTTTGCCCGGCAGGGAAGCCACTGTGAACTCCACAGAATCACCCTTATCAATCCAGGGAAGATCGTTTTCGTAAATATCGAATAAGACCCAAACGCGGGATAGGCTGGCGATCTCATAAATGGCTTCTCCCGCCATGACATGATCGCCCAGATTAACATTCCTCTCCAAGACGTAACCGGAATAATCGGCATTAATGGGAAACTCCTCTTTGGCTCGTCCTGAGCTAATGACTTTATCAATCTGGCTTTCCGTGAGTTTCCAGTTCTTCAGCTTTTCCCGGGCAGCACGGTAGAGTTGCGGTTGGCTTTGGCGGATTTTATAGGCTTCAAAAAGCTCCTCTTGGGCGGTGACTAATTCTGGTGAATATAAGTAAGCAATGGGCTTTCCTTTGGTGACGTATTCCCCGGTAAAGTTGACCAGCAGCTTTTCAATTCGACCGGGGAAGTGAGCGGTTTGACTAAACACCAGTCGCTCATCTTCCTGTACTTTTCCGTTCAGTTGCAGGTTTTTGACCGGTCGTAAGCTTCCTACTTGCGCGGTAGCGACATTAGCCAGTTGCATGGCCGTGGGTGACATGGAAACGGCCATCGGATCAAGTCCCTCATCATTACCTTCTTCCAAGGGGATCAAATCCATGCCGCAAATTGGGCATTGTCCCGGTTCGCCCTGACGGATTTGCGGGTGCATAGAGCACGTCCATACCGTCTCACCACTGATAACTTCGGTATGCGAATGTTCTTCCGGTGCTGAACTGCCACCAAAAAAGAGCCAGCCTAAAAGCAGTCCAGCAGCAAGTATGGCCAGACCAATAAGAACGAGTTTTTGAATGGAAATCTTCATATCAGTAATTCTTTGCCGTTAAGTAATTAAGCTTCGCTAGCGCGATATGGTACTTCATCAGCGCGGTTGCTTTCATCTTTTGATAGGTGAGCAGTTGCTGTTGTACCCTGAGTACTTCTTCAAATTCCTTCCCCGAGTTACTATAAGCGGTCAATAAAAGATTGAGCACCTGACGGGTTTGCCCGATTTGCTCTTGATACAGGGCAATCAGTTGGCTTTGCTGGGACAGCTCAAAGGTGGTCACCTCAAAATTGGTGATGAGATCGTTGATTATCCCTTCTTTTTGCAAGGAATAGCCCTGCTGCATGAGCTGGGCTTCCTTTTTTGCTGCCCGGTATTTACCCCGGTAGAGGGGTAGGCTCAGGGAAACCATCGGCATCAACGCATCCTGACCGTCATCCTGTATACTCATGCCGGGTGCGAGGTCTTCCCGCTGACCGACCATTACATAGTCCAGACCAATGCCTATTTTGGGCAGCCCCTGCTTTTCCGCGAGAATCCCTTGCGCTTCGCTGGCTTTTATTTTCAAATCCAGTTCTTCTAATACCGGATTCTCTCTAAACAGTGAGTCTTGGCTAATCTCTTGTGCCTCAGCCGAGATAATCAGGGTATCGGGTATTTCTATGGGGGTAGACGCTGATTGGTTGAGCAACGTATTGAAGGTGCTCTCAAGGGGTTGCCGTTTCTCTTCAAGGATTTCAATAGTGGTAGTGGCATCTTTGAGCATTAAATCCACGCGAAGCACATCCACCAAGGTACCTTCCGCATTTTCAAATTTGGTGGTGGCAATGGTTTTATAGGACTCCATAATTTCAGCATTTTCTCGCTCCAGTGTAAGCCACTGATTGAGTTCGTAGAGCGGATAGTATGAAGCGGATACCCGATAAAACAGCTGGTTTTTCTGGTCTAGAAAAGCTTGATACTGGGCTTCCGCTTTTAGCGCGGCTACATCCCCACTGGCTTTCAGGGTTCCAAACCAGGGGAACATCTGATTAAGGGAAAACCGGGCACGTTGTGGCCCGACGCGGGTTTCTACCGGCGAGATAAAATACCCGAAGGAAAGGGTCGGATCAGGCAAGCCTGTCACTTGCGGTATTTTCTCCAGGGCAGCTTCAAAGGCTTTGTATTGGGCTTGAAGTTCCGGATTATTCTCCGCAGCAATGGCTAAATAGTCCTCCAGTGTTGGGTCTTGTGCCATAGTACTTCCGGCAAAAACGCAACTCGCAACGGTCAATACGTGTATAATCTTTTTCATGATTGTTTCCTGAGTTTTCGTTCCTCCCGAAGGCAATAGAGTACCGGGACGATAAAATAGGTCACGGCCGCCACCATCATCCCGCCAAAAGCCGGTATTGCCATCGGGATCATAATATCCGCTCCCCGGCCGGTTGACGTTAGAATGGGAAGTAGGGCAATGACCGTGGTGGCCGATGTCATCACCGCCGGTCTGATCCGGCGTAGACCGGCCTCTACGACGGCATCCCGAATTTCGGTAATGCTTTTCGTTCGGTTTTTGATAAAGCTCTGGTCAAGATAGGTTCCCATCAATACGCCATCGTCAGTTGCAATACCGAACAGGGCAATGAAGCCGACCCACACGGCTACACTCAAATTGATAGATTGCATCTGAAACAGGTCGCGCATGTTGGTATTGAAGAGCGAAAAGTTGGCAAACCAGTCCTGTCCGTAGAGCCAAATCATGATGAACCCGCCGGTGAAGGCCATCGCAATACCGGTAAAAATCATCAGCGATGTGGTAACGGATCGGAACTGGAAGTAGAGGATTAAAAAAACGATAGCCAGCACTACCGGAACGATGATGGACAGCCGCTTTTCGGCCCGTACCTGGTTTTCGTAGCTGCCGGAAAACTTGTAGCTGATACCTGCTGGCACGTCCAGATTTCCCGCCTCGATTTGATCGGTAATCGCCGCCTGGGCATCATTGACTACATCCACTTCGGCGTAACCATCCCGCTTGTCAAACAGGACGTAGCCGACCAAAAATGTTTCTTCACTCTTGATGGCTTGCGGTCCCCGAACGTATTCAATGTCAACCAGTTGGCCTAAAGGAATCTGGGCTCCGGTAGGGGTAGCCATCAGGATGTTTGCCAGTGATTCCGGGTCATCCCGCAGCTCTCGGGGGTAGCGCACCCGAACCGGAAAGCGTTCTCGTCCTTCCACCGTCGTGGTGATCTTCATGCCACCAATAGCCGTCTCAATGGTTTGCTGAACATCTTCTACGTTCAATCCGTATCGGGAAATTTCGTCGCGGTTGATATTGAGGTGCATATAAGGCTTGCCGACGATGCGATCCGCAAACACCGCTTCGGCTTTCACCGAAGGAACATTCTTGAGAATTTCTTCCAGTTGTAATCCAAAATCCTGGATAGTTCTCAAATCCGGGCCATAGACTTTGATACCCATTGGTGCCCGCATACCGGTTTGCAGCATGACTAATCGGGTCTCAATGGGTTGAAGTTTGGGGGCTGAGGTAACCCCGGGAATTTTCGTTACTTGTACAATCTCATCCCAAATGTCATCGGGGGACTGAATGCGCTCTCGCCAGTTTCTAAAATACGTGCCATTGTCATCCCGTACTAACTGATCGGCGGAAATGCCCTGTTCTAGGGCTTCCTCGTTACTGAGAACGTCACCGCTTTGTAAGCGATAGTTACCTTCTTTGTCGACTTTAAAGCGGATACGACGGCCTCTTTGATCCACCATGTATTCCGGTTTATAGTTAATGACATTTTCGTACATAGAGATGGGGGCGGGATCAAGTGCGGATTCCACCCGGCCCAGTTTACCGACCGTGAGGGCCACTTCAGGAATATTGGTGAGTAGCATATCCAGTTGCCCCACCACCTTGCGGTTATACGCCATGCCGGAATGAGGCATGGACGTGGGCATCAGTAAAAAGCTTCCTTCGTCTAAAGAGGGCATAAACTCCTTACCAATACCCGGAAAGGCATGGGCCAGACCTGACCAGACGCGGGTGGTTTGTATTTCTATACCGGTCTTATCAAAACCTTTGGCCACAAATCCAAACACGGTGTTAAAGCCTAGCCAGATGTTAAGGCCGAATAGGATAAGCATAGCCGGAATGATCAGGAAAGTTGTTTTATGCCGTAGACACCAGGATAAAATAGGGCGGTAGTAATAGGCTAACAGACTAAAGCCCGTCAAGATGATCCCAACCAAAAAACCAACAAAGAGGATATTGATCCCCAAACTCTCACCGGCCCCGAGGGGAAGCCAATATTCTGCCAGTAGCCAGATTACCCCCAGTACCACCACAATAAGTTCCGCTTTGGTGATGATCCAGGAATACAAATGCTGTGACCTGTTAGACTTTTCGTACCAGCTCTTCAGGAAGAATACGCTTCCAAACAGGATGAGCATGATGCCCGCCCACCATTGCGTAAAGAATAGCGCAATCGCACCCATTACCATCAGTCCAATATTGACCAGGGTAAGAAGTCTCTGATTCTTTATTCTAAAGCCGAAAAACCAGTGCGCCAGGGTGGGTAAAATAAACAGCGATACCAGCAGGGCGGCGACCAAAGCAAAGGTCTTGGTAAAGGCCAGGGGGCCAAAAAGCTTTCCTTCAGCGGCCTGCATGGTAAAGACTGGTACAAAACTGACAATGGTGGTAGATACCGCCGTAAGGATAGCGGAAGAGACTTCGGCTGAACCCTGATAGATTGTTTGAATGAGCTTTTGCTCCGGGGGGGCTTCGTCTAGATGTTTAATGATGTTTTCCGAGAGGATAATCCCCAAGTCTATCATCGTCCCGATAGCAATGGCGATCCCGGACAGAGCTACAATATTGGCATCTACGCCAAAGTAGCGCATGGCAATAAAGACCATCAGGACGGTAATAGGCAGGATGCTCGCGATAAGCAAAGAAGCGCGCAGGTTGAAAACCATAATCACCACTACCAATATTGAGATGAGAATTTGCAATGAAATGGCTTCTTCCAAGGTGCCCAGTGTCTCGTAGATCAATTGGGATCGGTCGTAGAACGGGACGATGGTCAGTTGGCTAACCGTACCGTTAGCGAGTGTTTTCTTGGGAAGGCCGGGGGCAATTTCTGCGATTTTATCTTTGACGTTGTTAATAACCTGTAAGGGGTTGGCGCCGTAGCGGGCTACCACGACACCGCCAACGACTTCCGCTCCGTCTTTATCCAACAGCCCTCTTCGGGTAGCCGGCCCGAGCGTAACGATGCCAATATCCTGGATACGGACGGGTACATTGGCATTGACCGCCACTACGGCCTTTTCAATATCCTCTATGGTCTTGATGTAGCCCAGTCCCCGCACCAGATATTCCGCCTGATTAATTTCAATGGTTTTAGCCCCCACATCTTTGTTAGACTGCCTTACTGCCGTCATTACGCGGTGCAAGGGGATGTCGTAAGCTTTGAGCGCGTCAGGATTCACATCAATTTGGTATTCCTGGACAAAACCGCCAATGGAAGCCACTTCGGAAACGCCTTCCGTGGCGTTCAGGCCGTACTTTACGTAGAAATCCTGCACGGTGCGGATCTCGTGCAAATCCCATCCCCCGGTGGGGTTACCGTTTTCATCCCGCCCTTCCAGGGTGTACCAAAAAACTTGTCCCAGCGCGGTAGCATCCGGGCCCAGGGTCGGCTGAACACCATCAGGCAGTAGCCCGGCTGGGATAGAATTGAGTTTCTCCAGGATGCGAGAACGGCTCCAGTAAAATTCAATGTCTTCGTTAAAGATGATGTAGATGCTGGAAAAGCCAAAAATAGACGAGCTGCGGATAGACTTAACCCCGGGAATACCGAGTAGATAGGTGGTTAAGGGATAGGATATTTGATCTTCAATGTCTTGCGGAGACCGGCCTTGCCAATTCGTAAAGACAATCTGCTGGTTTTCGCCAATATCGGGAATAGCATCCACCGGCACGGGGTCAGAGGGTAAAACGCCTGTCTCCCATCCAAAGGGGGCGGTCACCACACCCCAAGCAATAAACCCTAGCAGGATAAGAACAGTGATGAGCTTATTTTCTAAAAAGAATTTAATGGTACGGTTCAACATGCATTCAACGTTTGATGATAAATCACGAAGGGTGGTGGCATGGCTCGGTAAAGCACACACGGGTTCAATCCAGTCACGACAGCGTGACCAGATTTAACGTATCATCAAATTATCAAATGCGAAATACCTGATACAGGACAGAAATATCCTGCTCAATCAGCGGGGGGGAATAGTCGGCGTACCGAGAGGTTAAGGTTTTCGTGGGAAAAGCGATCTCAAGGAAAGAGACAGCGAAAGCGGCAACAAACGCCAGGTTAAGACTCGGTTGAACAACCGTGGGTTCGTAATCGCCGTCTACATCCAGGGACTGGTATTCGTTTTCACAGCACGGTGTTTTCGTGAGCTGTAGCTCGTGGGTCAGTTCAGACGGGCAGAATTGCTTGTCCACAGTAGCCGTATCCACGTTGTCCATTTCAGCCATATCCATGGTGGCCATCCCACAATCCAATGGATCATGACCGTACATGAGTTTAGATTCCACCGCCATTCCACCACAATAATGTATGGCGATAGCAAAGCCCATATTGCTAAAAAGCATCAATAGGGCAAGCGATATGGCGATGATTTTTCTCACTAATATGAAATAACGAAAATTCTTGAGATTTGTTAGTACTACTTCAGAAAAGACAAGAGTGCAGCGTTGTGCTGCACTCTTTCAAACAGTAGATTTACTTTATCAATTCGGCCTGAAAACCAGCTTTACTAACGGCTTTTTCAACATCATCAGCCTGTAGTTTATCGGTTTTTACGGTTAAAATGCGATCATCATGTTCGAGATCAACCTCCCATGTTTGAATGTCTTTTTCCTCGTTCAAAATAGGGGTTACTTTAGATAAGCATCCAGTGCAATTGATATTTGATTTGAATTTTAACGTACTCATTTTTCTAGTATTTACTTGGTTGAACATGGTTTAAAGTTTTGCCGCCTTTAGTCTTAGGCTATTGGCTACCACCGAGACCGAACTAAACGCCATCGCGGCTCCGGCAATCATGGGATCAAGGAGAAAGCCATTCATAAAATACAAGGCTCCGGCAGCGATAGGAATACCGATCACATTGTAGATAAAGGCCCAAAACAGGTTTTGCTTGATGCCTCTGACCGTTTTCCTGGATAGTTGTAACGCTTTCGGAATGGCTTGTAAGTCCGAGGTGATGAGAGTCATTTTTGCCACATCCATCGTAATGTCTGAGCCTTTACCCATCGCGATGCTAACATCGGCCTGGGCTAAGGCATGGGAGTCATTAATCCCATCACCGACCATCGCCACGACTTTGCCTTGCGACTGCAAGTCTTCCACAAACGCGGCTTTGTCAGATGGCATCACTTCGGCTTGGAAATGTGCTATGCCAACCTGATCGGCAACCGCTTTTGCCGTTTGCTCATTATCTCCGGTGAGCATGTAGACTTCAATACCTCGGCTTTGCAGGGTTTTGATAGCCTCTGCCGAGCTTTCCTTAATCTCATCGGCAATGGCCAATAGAGCCAGAACGTGGGTATCGTTGGCAAAAAAGATCACGGTCTTGCCCTGGCTTCTCCATTCGCTGGATTGCTTTTCTAAAGAGGCAGAGAAGATAATCCCTTTGCTATGCAGCAAGCGTTGATTTCCAATATAAAAATATTCGCCATCACGAGATTGAGCCTCAGCCCCCATACCGGTGATACTCTGGAAACCGGTAACGGCCTCTGCCTGTAATCCTTCCTCTTTCAACCGGGCTACGACCGCTTCCGCCAACGGATGTTCGGATTGGGATTCAATGGCTAACAGCACCTGTTTGTAATAGTTATTCCCATCTTCCCAATACCAATCGGTCACCGTAGGTTTTCCTTTGGTGATGGTGCCGGTTTTGTCCAGGACAATAGCGTTGGTTTTGTGGCCCAGCTCCAGACTTTCCGCATCTTTGATCAGAATATTGTTCTCGGCCCCTTTGCCGATGCCAACCATTATCGCCGTGGGAGTTGCTAGTCCCAGCGCGCAAGGACAGGCGATAACCAAGACCGCCACTGAGGTAAGTAAAGCATGAGTAAAGGCATCATCACCGCCTACCAGCATCCAGGTAATGAATGTTGTGATGGCGATAACCATGACGATAGGCACAAAAACGCCAGCAATCTTATCCACCAGCTTTTGCACCGGGGCTTTGCTCCCCTGCGCTTCCTGTACCATCTTAATAATTTGGGATAGTAAGGTTTCGCCACCGACTTTCTTGGCAACGAACTGAAAACTTCCTTTTTGATTGACCGTTCCGGCAAAGACCTGATCGCCTTTGGTTTTTTCTACCGGCACCGGTTCGCCGGTAATCATGCTTTCGTCTACAAACGAACTCCCTTCGGATACTTCCCCATCCACCGGTATTTTCTCGCCTGGTCTAACAACAATCGTAAACCCTTTTTGCACCGAAGCGATTGGCATTTCCATCTCTTGACCGTTTTGGATGACCTTAAGCGTCTTGGTCTGCAATCCCATTAGCTTTTTGATAGCCGATGAGGTATTGGACTTAGCGCGTTCTTCCAGTAGTTTGCCCAGCGATATAAACGTGATAATCACGGTAGCCGCTTCGTAGTAGACATGAGGATGAATGCCTCTGGCGTGCCAAAAATCAGGAAAGAGTGTGTTAAAAACACTGAAGATAAAAGCGATTCCGGTACTGAGGGCAACCAACGTATCCATACTGGCTTTGCCGTGTCGGGCTTGCTTGAAGGCATTGATGTAAAAGCTTCGTCCAAACCAGAACAGGATCGGTACGCTCAGCACCATTGAAATCCATCTTCCCGGAATCCAGTCCATGTAAAACATGCCCAGTATAAAAACTGGGAGTGTTAGGACGGCTGCCCAGATGGTTCGCTGCTTGATGCTTTGGTAATGTTGTCTTTGCAGGTTTTCTTGCGCTTCTGCCGGGTCTTCGGCATCTACAATCAAATCGTAGCCAACAGCCTGCAAGGCATTTTGCAAATCAGTCGGGGCGAGGGCTTGATCATATTCCACCAACACGGATGAAGAAGCAAAATTCACACTGGCATTGGATACGCCCTCAGTATGGGTCAAAATAGACTCCACACTGGATGCACAAGCGGCACACGTCATTCCGGTGACTGGAAATGACTGCTTTGCGATCTTCGTTTTTTTCTTGGGAATTAATATATCGGTAGTCTCCATTGTTTTTCTATTTTTAGGATACTACAAAGCTCGGAAATCCGCTATGTAAAACTGTTACACAATTTTGGGTAAGAGTTATATGATTCTGGCTAGATGGAATCTAGGGGCTTACGGTCGCTTCTAAGTTTTTTAAAGTGGCTGGGAGACATGCCGGTTTCTTTTTTGAATTGCACGGAAAGATGGGCTACACTGCTGTAGCCGAGCTGGTAAGCAATCTGGGAGAGGGCCATTTCGTTGTAAAAGAGCAGCTCTTTTACTTTCTCAATTTTTTGCTTGAGGATAAATTTTTCAATGGTAATCCCTTCCACCGATGAAAAGAGCTTGCTGAGCGAGCTGTATTCCTGATGAAGATGATCACTTATCAGGGTAGAAAAGTTCACTTCTAAGGGGGCTTCACGATGGTGGATTTGCTGAATGATGAGCGATTTGATCTGGCTGATCTGTTTTGATTTTTTATCCTCTAAAAGCTCAAAGCCTCTATCCTCAAGCATAGTGGCCAATTGGGCTTGTTGCTCTTGGGTAAGATCGACTTTCAGTGTGGCCTCTCCCAACTCAATACTGGTTAATGGCAATTCAAGCTGCTCAAATACCTGGCTGACCGCCTCAACGCAGCGGGGGCAGACCATGTTTTTTATATTAAATGTTTTGTTCATTGATCTTAAAACTCAACTTCTTGCACAAAAGTAGTAAATGATTCATGTGACCAATTATTGATAGGTTTCATACCTTTTGCCGCTATGAAACGATAATATAATTAGTATCTGGTCAAATTTCTACTATGCAAATTTAACATCATGTGTTAAATTTGCATAGTTATGATTCAGCGCCGATTAGAAGATAAGATAAGAAGTGCCCTCAAACGAAGTCCCTCGGTCGCTTTAATGGGGCCTCGGCAGGTAGGGAAAACGACCCTGGCATTCAGTATTTCGGAAGCTATGCCATCGGTCTACCTTGATCTGGAAGACCGCCTTGATTTGGAAAAGGTGAGGGATATAGCCCTGTTTCATGCTGAAAACAGCGATAAGCTCATCATCCTGGATGAGATTCAGCGATTGCCGGAAGTGTTTGCTCCTCTGCGGGGTATTATCGATAAAGAACGGCGCAAAGGGAATAAAGCGGGACAGTTTCTGTTTCTGGGATCGGCTTCTATCGATTTACTTCAACAGTCCAGTGAATCACTGGCTGGCCGAATAGCTTATATCGAACTCTATCCCGTTGACTTGCACGAATACACAAAAGCTGAAGGCGGCGGACAGGATGCCTTGAATAGGCTATGGCTACGCGGCGGCTTCCCGGAAAGTCTACTCGCCGAAACAGAACAAGATAGTCTGGATTGGCGAAAAGATTTTATCCGTACCTATCTGGAACGCGACATACCACAACTAGGGCCGAGAATTCCGGCAGAAACGCTGGAACGGTTCTGGACGATGCTCGCCCACAACCAGGGCACCGTACTGAATGCTTCGCATCTGGGGCGTAATCTGGATGTTGCCAGTGTCACCATTGGCCGTTACTTAGACCTGATGGTGGATTTACTGTTAGTTCGCCGTCTGAAACCCTGGACACGTAATGTAGGGAAACGTCTGGTTCGCTCTCCCAAAATTTATGTCCGTGATAGTGGCTTGACCCATGCCCTGCTCAACATCATTACCATGAATGATCTGCTGGGTCATCCGGTAGTCGGGGGCAGTTGGGAAGGGTTCGTGATTGAAAACCTGATGGCGGTTGCCCCATCCAGTATGAATCCTTTTTACTATCGTACTTCCGGTGGTACTGAAATAGATTTGGTATTGGAATTTGGGGTGAATGAACGATGGGCAGTAGAGATCAAGCGCAGCTCCTCTCCTTCGGTATCCAAAGGGTTTCACATAGCGTGTGGGGATATACAAGCCACTAAAAAATACGTGGTCTATTCCGGCCAGGACACGTTTTCAATGACCGGGGATGTAAAAGCCATATCCTTGTTTGGTTTAATGGAAGAAGTGAAAAAACAGGGATAATGCTATTCGCTTTGAGAACCTGTTAGAGCCTTGCGTTACTCAAGGCGTCTGCCAAATGCTGAACGAGGAGCTAAACATGGCTTTTCTCTTTTTGATCAAGATAGGAGAGTGAGGCTTTTTCACCAAATTTCCAAAACACCAAAGGCGTGACGATAAGGTTTAAAAGGGTGGAACTAAATAGCCCTGAGAATATAACGGTTGCTACAGGACTGAGGATTTCTTTTCCTGTCTCTCCAGAGGCTAGCACAAGTGGCGTAAGGGCCAGCAAAGCTGTTAAGGCAGTCATCAATACGGGCACAAGCCGTTCCTGCGTTCCGCGTTTCAGCATGGTAAGATCAAAGCCCTCATTTTCATATTTCATAAGGTGGAGATAATGCGAGATCATCATGATACCGTTACGTGATGCGATACCAGTCAGCGTGATAAAGCCGACCATTGTTGCAATCGAAAACACACCACCTGTCAGATAAATCCCGATGACTGCCCCAATAAAAGATAAAGGAATAGCGAGCATCACCTGTAGGGTTAGACTTATAGATCGGAAATGTGTATAAAGCGCGAGAAACATGCCAAGCAGCGAGAAGATACTTAATATTAGAATGTTACGCTGAGCCGAGGCTTGGCTTTCAAACTGTCCGCCATAGCTGATGTAATAACCGGGCGCGAGTTCCAGCTCTTTATCTAAAACATTCTGTATGTCTTCTACCACACTCACTACATCGCGGCCTTGCGTATTGGCCTGTACGACCATGCGGCGATTAACGCTTTCACGGTTAATCAGATTTGGCCCTTTAGCTTCTTCAATATCGGCGACTAGCTGTAAAGGAACGATATTACCGCGCAGTGTTTCAAAGGGGATTTTACCAATGGCTTCTTTATCATCCCTTGCTTCATCATTTAGACGCAACATTACATCAAACAGACGGTTGCCATCAATAATATTGGTGACGGTTTGCCCTTGCATGGCAAGTTCCGCATGCTGCGCGGCCTTACCAATCATCACGCCATGTTGGCGTGCTTTATCACGATCAAAATTAACGTGGATTTGCGGGATCAAAAGCTGTTGCTCCATTTGCAGGTCGGCAATGCCTTCAATGTCTTTGACTAGGTTTTGCACTTCGGCAGCTTTGGCTCTCAATATGGTCAGATCATCGCCAAAGATTTTAATTGCAATCTGCGCCCGAATACCGGAGGTGATAAAATCGATACGATGCGAAATCGGCTGACCAATATTGATAATTACGCCAGGGATTGAACCAAGCTTATCGCGAATATCGGCAACGATTTCTTCCTTATGCCTTTCTGAAGGTTTGAGTGTCACTTCTAACTCTGTTGAGTTCACCCCAAGCGCGTGTTCATCCTCTTCGGCACGTCCTGTTCTGCGGCCTGTATGGGCTACTTCGGGAATATTGTGCATGAGATTTTCTGCTAAAATACCAAGGCGGTTACTCTCTTCTAAAGATGTTCCCGGCGGCAAGGTGACATTGATTGTAAAGCTTCCTTCGTTAAATTCAGGCAGGAACTCGCGCCCAAAGGTCGGTACCAACATAAGCGCCCCTAAAAACATCACGCCGACAAGGATAAAGACAGTTTTGGGACGTGGTAGAGCCAGATTTAAAATTTTGGCATGGCCCGTCTTTAATTGCCGTATCAGCCAGCCGTCCTTTTCGTCCGCCATGCGTTTCATGGTCGGCAAGAGATAAGAGCACAAAGCTGTCGTTACTGTTAGCGATACAATCATAGAGGCAATAATGGCCGTAATGTAAGAAACGCCTAAAGGTAAAAATACACGTCCTTCTAGCCCTGACATTGCAAACAAGGGCATAAAGACCATAATCACAATGATTGTTGAAAAGATGATAGAGTTTCTAACTTCTTTGGAAGCATTGAATATAACTTGGGTACTCGATAGAGGAGAGCCTTTTTTTCTATTTTCCCTTAATCTTCTGAAAGAGTTTTCTACATCAACAATTGCATCATCAACCAACTCACCGATTGCTACGGCAAGGCCACCAAGTGTCATCGTGTTGATGCTCATGCCGAACCATTTGAAGATGATTAGAGCTACGACAACAGATAAAGGAATTGCGACGAGTGTGATCGCGGTTGTCCTGAAATTCAATAAAAACAGGAACAGGATAATAGCCACTAAAATAGAGCCATCACGCAAAGCCTCTATAATATTGTGAATGGCATTTTCGATGAAGTCAGCCTGCTTGAAAATTTCAGGATTAAGAACAATACCCTTTGGTAGCGTCTTTTCAATCGAGGCAAGCTCTTGCTCAATACTCTTGGTTAAACCAATCGTATCGGTCCCTGGCTGTTTTGAAACAGCCAACAATACACCGGGCTTGCCATTAATTGAAGCATCCCCGCGTTTGGATATTGGCCCGGCCAGTTTAACTTCGGCAATATCAGCCAGTGTTAGAGCAGGTTTATCTGGCGAAACCTCCTTCGCGATAACGGTTTTTTCAAGATCATCAAGTGATTGGATGCGTCCTAAATTCCGGATAGAGTGTTCTTTATATGATTCTAATAAAAACCCGCCTGTTGTATTTACATTGGCATTTTCCAATGCCTCTCGCACCTGATGCAGGGTAACATTGTGGTTAAGCATCTTTTGTGGATCAACCAGCACATGATATTGTTTTAGGTCACCACCGATCGCCGTAATCTTGGATACACCACTAATGCCTAAAAGCCTTTGCTTTACGTCCCACTCTGCAATCGTGCGAAGGTCAAGCGAGTTTATATCGGGGTTTTCGGATGTGATGCCGATAAACATCACTTCGCCCATAATTGAAGATACCGGGCCCATAATAGACTGCACATCTTCGGGTAGGCTCCCCGCAACCTGGTTTAGTTTTTCTGCGACAATTTGACGGGCGAGATAAATCTCCATATCCCAATCAAACTCGACATAAACAATCGAGAACCCGATAGAAGAGGAAGAACGCACTCGTACTACACCGCTGGCTCCATTCATAGCGGCCTCTATCGGGAAGGTCACTAATGTTTCTACCTCTTCAGGCGCGAGACCTTCGGCTTCACTGATTATCGTTACGGTGGGGCGGTTCAGATCTGGAAATACGTCCACTGGCAGGGAGCGCATGACCTGAAAACCGTATACCAGCATCAGCCCAGCCACAGTAATCACCAGAAGGCGGTAATTCAGGGCAAAACGAATAATCTTATCAAACATATCTCATTTCTCCCCTAATGGTCGTGGCTGCTATGATCATCATGGCTTTCATGATCGTGCGCTTCGTTTTCATGATCATGGCCTGCATGACTATCCCCTTCATGATTTTGGCCATCGTGATGATCATGACCGTCATCGTGAGAATGCTCCTTTTGCTCATCATGCGGTGTTTCTTCGTGACCATTATCATCATGGTCTTGAATGCTGCCGACTGAGATATATTGAAGTTGGTAATTGCCGTTTGTTACTACTCGTTCGTTTGGAAACAGGCCGCTTTTAATTTCGATATGATGGCCTGTCTTTGCACCAAGCGTTACATCACGCTTTTCAACTTCCTGCCCTTTGATTACATAGACGAAATACGAGCCCAGTTCACCCAGAACAGAGCGTTTTGACACAGCTAGAACAGGTTTGTCATTACCAGTAAAAATTTCCATGGTCCCTTGCAGACCGGACTGAATATCACTGCTTGGCGTATCAACTAAAGCGTAGACAGAAAATGTACGGCTTTCGGGGTCGATGACGCGGTTAATCCGCTGTATTTTTCCCTCTATATGACGGTCAGGATTTACATCAAGGTGCACTTCAACCTTTTGGTCAACGGCGATAGAAGCAATATCAGGTGTTTCATAAGCCACACCACGCACCAACATTTGTGTCGCATCGCCGATTTCAAGAATATCGCCGCCTGCTTCTACGATTTCACCAACGCCTGCATAAAGATTGAGAATAAACCCATCCATAGGCGCAGATAAAACAACATTGCTATTACCAACGCTAACCGGCTCAAGTGTGACAAGTCTTTGTCCCGTTTTGACCTCCTGTCCCACTTTCACGGCGATATCCAAAATTTTACCGCCAAAACGCGGCGAGATGCGGGTTCGTTTTTCAGGTAATAATTCAGTAAAAGCCAGCATATCAACGGTCTGTGTAATTGGCAGAAACTCTACCTTTGCCGATTCTATGCCCAGATTACTCATTTGCTGATCGCTCAACTCAAAATAAGGGACCGGGCCTACACTGCCTGCAAAGGCGCTTTCACCGTGATCATGCCCTGGGCCAGCATTCGCAGGACTGATAAGCATTAAAAAAGAGAGGGTCAGTATAAGTCTTTTCATGGTCTTAATTCCTTTATATCGGTAAGGCTCTGTCCAATCAGGCTTTCCAGCTCGATTTGCGCCTCAATAGAGTTCAGATATGTTTGTAGAGCTTCATTCTGCACGCCAACGATCCGTTCACGCATTTGGAACAAATCGAGAATAGACGCTTGCCCGTTTTCAAATTTTTTATCCGTAATGGATTGCACTTCGTCCCATGAGGGAACAATTTGAGTACGATAGGTCGAAGCCGATATTTGCGTGGCTTTGGCCTGTTTAAAAGATGCGGCTAGTACACTGGCAAAGTTTTGTTCATTCAATGCATTGAGGTTGCTTTGCGCTAACCGGCGTTCTGCCCTCGCCCGTGAAAGTTCGGCATTATTGCGGTCCCAAATCGGAATGGCGATAGTCACACCAAACAAAATTGCTGTACTGTCTTCGTCAAAATCCCGTTCAATAACGGCGCGAGGAGCAAATTCAGGAAGCGCATCCTGCCTTGCCACGTTATATCGTCTTTCTGCCAGAGCTTTGCGACTTTCCAAAAGACGACGGGTACTGCCTTCTTTACCTGCTAATTCTGTTAAAGATAACAGATCGGGAATTTCCGGGCTTTTAGGGCGACTGACCTCAAAGTTGCGTTGATCCATTCCGGCCATACGGAGTAGGTTTGCCGCACCGTTTGTTTTTCTGGCCTGAACACCACGAAGCTGCTCTTCCAGTCTCAAGGCTTCGGCTTTAAACACTTTTGCATCAGCGGCATCAACACGCCCATCCTGCGCAGCACGTTCAATCAATTTTTGTTTTTTGCGGGCATAGTTTGCATTTTCAGAAAGAATCTTTTCCTGCTCTTGCAATGCCCAATAGGAGGCGTACCCACGCGTGATCGAATGGATGAGCTCCAGCATTTGTGCTTTTTGCTCAATGTTGGCTGTGCGCCTCAACGCATCGGCATATGATCTGCGTGATCCAAAGTTTGAGGGTCGTAACGGTTGTTCAATTTCAATCCCGATTGAGCGTGAGGCACTATCTTCAATCGCTGTTGTATTAATTTCAGCCGAAGGGTTGGAGGGTGTTTCTATAGTAAAAGCTTCGGCCTTCGCATCAGCTAAATTATTTAATATGCGAGCCGTTTCGGGACTGTTTTGAAGGGCCTGCTCAATCACTGTTTCCAGTGATAGTATTTCTGCTTTTACCGCTTGAACAGGTGCAAAAAGGGTAAATAGCAAAAGAACAAATGTGTATTTCATTGTCAATTTCCGTCTTTAAATGTTCATAGAAAAACGCAGCCCTTATTAAGGGCTTACATAAAATGCAGACGCAACTCGTCTGCGAACATTAAAGACGGGGTGGGCGTTTTAAACCGTAAGGCTCGGTAGAATAATAGTTGTCTGTCGATGCGATGAAATTTTGTTTAGTCACACGAAGTGGTACTTTCGTCTGTATCTCTGGGGTTGCCATCGAATGCGAGTGAATACAGCAACAATCATCACAATGATTTTGATCCTGCTCTGAATGACAAGGTTTATCATCTGTATGATCATCTTGTTGTAGTTGAAGATGGGCATATGCCTGGTTCGGCGTGGTGGCATGAGCCATATCAATAAAGCCCCCCGCCGTAAGAGCAAATAACAGTACGATTAAGGTCAAAACACGCATAATATTAGCATAGGCTCATATTGCTTATCTGTAAATGACGAATTTTGTACGAAGTCTGCTCTTGAAACAGTTTAGGTTGGGTAAGCAGTGACTATATACCTTAAAACTTAATACATTCTTTTTGCTAAAACCTAAGTGCTATATACCGGGGCGAAGTGTTGCTGAGAGAAGATATACAGGATATTGAGGGGAAGGGGATCTTTAAACAGGCAATTTCAAAAAACGGAAACTAAGCAAGCGCTTCTATCGTTGAGCAGTGGTAGATAAACACTTTACATCTTTGCGCGTCTTTTCTCTCGTATGGTCTTTTTATGTACTGCTGCTAGCCTCAGTCCCTTGCAGCGATGAACCCGTATCCGACGTGGCTACCGACCAGACTGTTGTAGCAGCTAGCCAATCCGATGCGCATCCGCACGGACACGATAGCGAAGATTTTTGTACTCCGTTTTGTCAGTGTCATTGCTGCCATTCCCACGTAGTATTCTTTGCCGCCTTTGGGTCGCTGGATCGTCCTGAGCCAGTAACTCCATCATTTATAAACTATACTCCTCAGGCCGAACAGTCCTACGCCTTCTCTCTATTTCAGCCTCCACAAGGGTAGATTAGCTCACTGTTTTTTGCCTCTTTTCCCCTTTATCCGGGAGAGGTATGTCATTTTTTATTGGCTGATCTAATCCATTTATATGATTAATAAAATCATTGCCTTCTCGATACACAACAAGTTTATCGTAGGGCTGCTGGTGCTCGCTTTGATCGGTACCGGCCTCTATTCCATGTACACGGTTAACCTGGGGTCGGTACCGGACATTACCAACAACCAAGTGCAGGTGATTACTGTCTCCCAGAACCTATCGACCGAAGATATGGAGCAATTTGTGACCTACCCGGTCGAGCTGGCAATGGGCAACTTGCCGGGCGTCGAAGAAATTCGCTCTATTTCCCGTTTTGGCTTGTCAGTGGTCACCATCGTTTTTGCTGACGATATGGGTACCTACCTGCCTCGCCAACTGGTGCAGGAACAGCTCAACGAGTTACGAGAAACTATTCCCGAGGCATTTGGCATCCCCTCTCTGGGGCCGATCTCTACCGGTTTAGGGCAAATCTACGAGTATACTCTTCAGCCTAAAGCGGGCTACGATACGGTCTATTCACCTATGGAGCTACGCACTATTCAGGACTGGATCGTCAAGCGACAGCTTACGCTGCTGGACGGGGTGGTAGAAGTCAACTCCTTCGGGGGTTACATTAAGCAGTACGAGGTAGCGATCATCCCCGAACGGCTCAACGCGATGGACATCAGTATTTCAGAGGTGTACGAAGCCTTAGAGCGCAACAACGTCAATACGGGCGGAGCTTATCTGGAGAACGACCGGATGGCTACCTTCATCCGGGGCGAAGGGCTTATTCGCTCACTAGACGACATTCGGAAGATTGTGATTAAAAACGAACAAGGCCTTCCAATCACCATTGGCGATATTGCCGAGCGGGTGGACTTCGGCCATCAGATACGCTACGGGGCCTTTACCCAAGATGGCGAGGAAGCGGTCGGCGGGATCATCATGATGCTGAAGGGGGCTAATCCCAACGCGGTGATTCAGGACGTAAAGGAACGAATGGCCGAGGTAGAAAAATCGCTGCCTAAAGGACTGGAAATTACTTCCTTCATTGACCGTAGTGCCTTGATCGGCCGCACCACCGATACGGTACAGCAAAACCTGCTAGAAGGAGCACTGATCGTCATCTTTGCCCTGGTCATCCTGCTAGGTAGTTTGCGGGGCGGCATCATCACGGCTACCACCATTCCATTGTCGCTGCTGTTTGCCTTTATCCTGATGAAGCAGTTCGGCGTGTGGGCCAACCTGATGAGCTTAGGGGCTATTGACTTCGGTATCATCATCGACGGGGCGGTTATCATCATCGAGGGTACGGTATACGAAATTCAGAAACGCATCCGAGCCGGACAAGCAAAGTTTACCCAAGCCCAAATGGACGAGGTGGCCTACGAGGCAGGTAGCACCATGATGAACTCGGCCTTCTTCGGGCAAATCATCATCCTGATTGTGTTTGCCCCTATTCTGTTTTTGACCGGCGTAGAGGGTAAGATGTTCCGCCCGATGGCCTTTACCTTCGGCTTTGCTATGCTAGGAGCCATTGTGTTGTGTCTGACCTACGTTCCTATGATGTCGGCTCTACTGATGCGCCCGATCACCAATCAGAAGAACTGGTTTGGGCGATTAGAACGCGGGTTGGAACGGTTCAGTGATCGGCTCATCGGCGGACTGCAACGCGCTTACCAACCTCTGCTACAAGGGGCCTTACGGTTCAAAATGGTAGTACTGGGCGTAGCCCTATTATTGTTGGTCGGAGCCGGGTTCCTCTTTTCACGGATGGGCGGTGAGTTTGTGCCCCAGCTCGACGAGGGTGACCTGGCAATGCAAGCCTTGATCCGACCGGGTAGTTCGCTCACTCAATCACTAGAAGTTTCCAAAGCGATTGAGACCCTTTTGCTGGATAACTTTCCAGAAGTGAAGACAGTAACTGCTCGCATTGGGGTGGCCGATATTCCGACTGATCCTATGCCGATGGACATTGCCGATATGTATATCATTCTAGAAAAGGATCGCGATCAGTGGGTAAGCGCCGACACTAAAGAAGAACTGATTGACCAGATTAAGGATACACTTAATAAGGAGCTGACCGGGGTCAATCTAGTCTTTACCCAACCGGTAGAGCTGCGCTTCAACGAATTGCTGGAAGGGGTTCGCGAAGACATAGCTGTCAAGCTTTACGGCGAAGACCTGGAGGTCTTATCCAGCAAAGTAGAAGAAATGGCTGAGATCATCCGCACTGTTCCCGGTGCCGGGGATGTCAGCCCGGAACGTATTACGGGACTGCCCCAGATGACAGTGCTCTACAACCGCGATAAGCTCGCCCAGTATGGCTTGGATATTCAAAAGCTCAACGAGTACATCAGCTCAGCCTTCGCGGGGGGCGTGGCCGGAGTGGTGTTCGAGGGCGAAAAGCGCTTCGATCTGGTCGTGCGGCTTGACGAATCCCACCGCCAGGATATTGATGACCTACGCACCTTGTACGTTGACCTCTCGGATGGCACCCAGATTCCGATTAAAGAAGTAGCGGATATCCTCTACGTACCCGGGCCCATGCAGATTTCGCGTGATGACACCTACCGTCGTACCTACGTAGGCGTGAACGCTCGAGGGCGTGATGTGGAGTCAGTGGTAAATGACATCCAGCAACGGCTGGATGAAGAACTAGATCTGCCGCCGGGCTACTACATTACCTACGGCGGTGAGTTTGAGAACCTGCGGCGAGCCAAACAGCGACTTTCGTTGGTAGTCCCTATCGCTTTGTTTCTAATCTTCGTGCTGCTCTACTTTGCCCTGGAGTCCTTCTGGCAGTCACTGATGATCTACGTAGCCATTCCACTTGCCACCATCGGAGGTGTGCTGGCCCTATGGCTGCGCGACATGCCGTTCAGCATCTCGGCGGGCGTGGGCTTTATCGTGCTGTTCGGCGTGGCAGTGCTTAACGGCTTGGTTTTGATCAACCGCTTCAATTCTCTCAAGGAAGAAGGAGTAACCAGCATCCGTGAGCGCATCATGACGGGCACTAAGGAGAGAATCCGGCCCATTATGCTTACGGCTACAACCGATATCTTTGGTTTCCTACCAATGGCCTTTTCTTCGTCGGCTGGAGCCGAAGTGCAGCGTCCCCTGGCTACCGTGGTGATTGGCGGGATGCTCAGTGCGACCCTGCTGACGCTGGTGGTTCTACCTGCACTCTATTCTCTACTGGAACACTGGCGGGCTAACCGTATGGATAAAAGCCCCGAGGAACCTAAAAAACTGGCCTCAACACATTTTATCGTACTGCTTATTCTGAGCGGAGGACTTTTAAGCTTTTCTAGCCCAGCATGCGCGCAGTCAGACAGTTTGCCTACGATTAATCTGGAACAGGCGCAAGCACGGGCGGTGACAAACTATCCCCGGCTACAAGCAGATCGGCTGGAAATTGAAAATCAGCAGATGCTCAAAAAGACCGCCTGGAACTTGGGCAACACTCAGGTATTTACCGGGCGGGAAGAAGTCGATGCGAACTTGGATATAGGCAATGGGGTGCAAACAGTAGTGGGGGTACAGCAGCAACAAGTTGCTATCTTCGGGATTGCTCCCCGATTGCGGCTCCAACAGCAACGGGTCACCTTGGCCGAAGAATCGCTCGAGTTGTCTACCGCCGAAGTGGTGCGAGCAGTAAGCCAGGCGTGGGGCCAAGCCTACACTACGCAGCGGATTTACCGGGTATACGACAGCTTGGAAGCGGTCTTCGATGACATCGTGCGGGCGGCTAAAATCCGATTGGAAGTAGAAGAAACTTCTCGGCTCGCCTACCTGGCTACTGCCAATCAGGCCAACGAAGTGCAGATTCAACGAGAACAGGCCTATCGCGATTACCGGGCAGCCCTGCAACGGCTCAACCGCTGGTTGGTCAGCGATACATTATTTACCGTAGCCGACGTATCAGTCGACATACTGGATGAGCCACTACGTCAACGAACCGATTCACTCACTGACCACCCTTTGCTGGATGTTTACCAACAACAGCTTCGGGTAGCTGACGCTACGGTTCACGAGCGACGGGCGCAGTTCTATCCGCAACTCCAGGGACAGTACGGCTGGCAGCGCGTCGATGGACAGAGCGGATTTTATACGTACCAACTTGGCGTGCGGGTACCGCTGTTCTTCGGTCCCGAGCTGGGCCGCACCCAGTCTGCCCAAGTGGAGCGCGCCATCGCTGAGCAACATTTGCGGCAAACCCTACAGGACATTCACGCCGCCTACCACGAAGCACAGCAGCAGTATCTGAAGTGGCGCAACTCCTGGAACTACTATCAGGAAAACGCCCTGCCGCTAGCGCAAGAGCAACGCACTGGGTCGGTGCTAGCCTACCGGGAAGGGGCTATCGACTACGTGACCTTTCTACAAAATATCCGGGACGCCATTCGTATTGAAGTAGATGCCTGGCAGGCCTTCGGTAACTATCTGAACCGCCGCTACCAACTCACCTATTATCTGAACTCATCCAATTAACGCAATACAATCATGAATAAGCATCGTATATTCGTAGCAATTCTCGGGCTGATCGGCTTATTGTTCGTAGGCTGTGACAGTGAATCTGCCGAGCATCAGGAAGGTCAAGGGCTCCATTCTGAGACCAAAGAGACCGAGCATGACGAAGGGGAAATTTCCAGAGTCGTTCATTTATCTGATCGTAAGTTTCGTAGTCTGGCTATCAAGATAGATACAATTCCTATCCGTCCGCTGACCGGTGTAGTGAAAGCTAACGGACGATTGGAAGTACCGCCCCAGCACGAAGCCACCGTGACAGCCATCCTGGGAGCCAATATCTCATCCATCCGGGTGATTGAGGGTGATAAAGTGAGTAAGGGGCAGGTGCTGGCATATATCGCTCATCCAGACCTCGTTCAGCTTCAAACCAACTATCTGAAGGCTTACCGACAAGCGCAGTTTCTAGAGAAAGAATACCAGCGGCAAAAGCGGCTCTATGAAGCAGAAGTCGGAGCTGGCAAAACCTTTCAGCAGACCGAGGCCGACTACCTATCTATACGGGATGAGGTGAAGGGTTACGAAGCTCAGTTGCGGCAGCTTTCGCTCAACGTTAGAAAGATTCAGAACGGCGATATCTACGACTACGTACCAGTGGTCAGCTCGATCAAAGGCTATGTAGAAAAGGTGAAAGTCCAGGTAGGGCAGTACGTTGACCCCCAGACCGAAATGTTTGCGATTGTAAACACCGAGCACGTCCATGCCGACCTGATGGTCTTTGAAGAGGATGTGTACAAAGTGAAAGAGGGCCAGCAAGTGTTTTTTACCGTAGCTTCGGTGCCGGGCAATACGCTGCGGGCAGAAATCTATTCGGTAGGTAAACAGTTTGAGCAGAACCCGCGGGCGGTGCACGTGCATGCTGAGATCAAACAGAAAGAAGACTACCTTATTCCGGGTATGTATATTATGGGTAAGATTCATACGGAAAGCAAGGCAGTGCTGGCCCTGCCGCAGGAAGCCATCGTCGAAGAAGCGGGTAACCCTTACCTCTTTTTAGCGAAAGCGCATCAGGAAGATGGGCAAACAGAATGGGAGTTTACTCCCGTGGAAATCCGTACCGGAACTGTTGACGAAGACTGGGTAGAGGTGAATTTGTTGGAGCCACTGCCCTCCGGGGCGCAGGTAGCCTGGAACAACGCCTATTACCTGGTTGCCGAAATGAACAAAGGCGAAACTTCGCATGGTCACTAAACAACACTAGGCACAACATGAACAAATCGACCTTTAGAATTACGAAGATGGACTGCCCTTCTGAGGAGCAGATGATCCGGATGAAGCTAGCCCCCTACGAGCAGGTCAAGCAGCTTTCGTTTGATATTCCCAACCGAATCTTGGCAGTATACCATACGGGGGATATAAAAAGCATTCACCGGGCCATTGGTGAACTCCAGCTCAACGACCGCTTGGAAAGTACCGAAGAAGCGGAACTACCGGTGGCAACAGATGACTCCCGCCAGCGAAAGATACTCTGGTGGGTGCTCGGGATTAATTTCGGATTCTTTGCGGTGGAAATGACTACCGGTTGGATTTCACGCTCTATGGGCTTGATAGCTGATTCGCTGGATATGCTGGCAGATTCTATTGTCTACGGATTAAGCCTCTTTGCGGTTGGAGCGGCCATTTCCCGAAAGAAGAAAGTAGCACGTATCAGCGGCTATTTTCAAATGGGATTAGCTCTGTTAGGCTTTTTAGAGGTCTTACGAAGGTTTTTTAGCGATAGTGAAACGCCTCTGTTTGAATGGATGATCATTATTTCGGCGTTGGCACTCATCGGCAATTTGGTTTCACTTTGGCTCATCAATAAAGCCAAAAGTGAGGAAGCTCACATGCAGGCTAGTGCTATCTTTACCTCTAATGATATCGTTGTTAACGGGGGAGTGATTGTCGCTGGGGTATTGGTCTATCTGTTAAACAACAAATGGCCTGATCTGGTGATCGGCGGAATTGTCTTCACCTTTGTGGCGCGAGGGGCTATCAGAATACTAAAACTTTCCCAATAAAAACAAAACTAAATTTATGGCACACAATCATTCACACGCACACAATCAATCAAGTAAGAACCTGAAAATTGCTTTTTTCCTCAATCTAGGCTTCACTATTCTGGAGTTCATCGGCGGTTTGTACGTCAATAGCATCGCTATTGTATCGGACGCAGTGCATGACTTGGGTGACAGCCTGTCGCTGGGTACTTCCTGGTACCTAAACCACAAATCCAAGCAGGGAGCCACCGATAAGTTCTCTTTCGGCTACACTCGCTTTTCGCTCTTGGGTGCTTTGATCAATAGCTTGGTACTGATTGGCGGATCGGTCTACGTTATCTACGAAGCAGTAGGCAGGATTTTGGAGCCGGAGCACTCAGATGCCCAGGGCATGATTATCTTTGCGATTGTTGGCGTGCTGATTAATGGCTACGCCGCCTGGAAAATGAGCGGTGGAAAATCACTCAACGAGAAGGTTGTCTCTTGGCATCTGTTAGAAGATGTATTGGGCTGGGTAGCCGTGTTGGTGGTCGCCATTGTGCTAAGCTTTCAGGATAATCACTACTTAGACCCAGCCCTGTCGCTGTTCATTACAGCATACATCCTGTGGAACGTGATAAAGCGATTGCGCGAAACGTTGTTCATCTTTTTGCAGGGCGTGCCGGATGACGTGAGCTTGTCGGAAATAGAAAACAAGTTGCGGGCTATTGATCACGTGGACTCCATTCATCATACCCACGTATGGTCGCTGGATGGGGAACATCACGTGCTTACCTCGCATTTAAAATTGAAGAACATTGACAACTTCAAACAGATACTGGCAGTAAAGCAGCAAGCTAAAGAACTGCTGAAGGAATATCCGTTTTCTCATCACACGCTGGAAACGGAACTGGATCAAGAGACTTGCCGACTTGCTCAGTCTAATGAGTAAGGAAATAACCTCAAGTAGTCAGAACGTGCAGTTGCCCTAGTAGGGTGTTGTTGTTCTATACCAGAACGATTCGTACATCTTTATGGTATCAGCATCGGGTTCGCTGGTGGATCGGCTTCAACTAGAGCAGTTGTAACCGGAAACCGGCCCTGGTCCCGGATACCCCGTACGTTATCATTGATTTGGTGACGGATCAGATAGCGGAAGGCCAGACGCTTGACTAAAGACATTTTCTGCTGGTGCTTACTGTAGAACGAGTCCGGCTCGCTAAACAGACCAAAATCCTGATTGATCCCCAAACGTTGAATAAACGTATCGTTGTTCTGCCAATCAATCGCTGGGTTTTGTAAGTCTTCCGTATAAGCACCAAATCCGCAAAAAGTAGTACACCCTTCAAACTTACTTTGTAACTGCGTTAAATACGCTCGGTCCAGAATGACCCCTTCCAGATAAAACCATCGTTCATCGTGCCAGACTTCTACCCAACTGTGCAAAATATTCTGTGGTGCCAGTTTGTACCACAGACCACTGATGGCCCCCTTTTGTAACGCTTTATTAATGGTAAAGCCATGAAAGCGGCAAGGAACATCCACCGCCCGCAGTAAAGCCATCAGTAGCGTAGACTTGGTATTACACTGACCGTACCCGTCGGCTAGTATCCGGGTAGCTGAAATGTCATCGGCTGCATTGTAGCCAAACAGTATTTCATCACGTACAAAAAGATAGATACTGCGGATTTTATCTTCGGTAGAAAGATATCGCCACCCTCTTTGATCCACTAATTGTTGAATCTGCGGGTGAGGGTAGTTCAATAAAGCCGTTTCTTTCAGATATTGTTTCATGTCTACTACAGGTTTAATACTTAGTTAGCAAAGATAGCTAGGGTAGCAGCCTCAATCTTGAATAAAACGGCTATTGTTAAAAAGCTGGGTAGGCGACAAGCCAAAGGTTTCTTTAAATGTTCGGCTCAAGTGAGCACTATCTGAGAAGCCATGCTCATGCGCTAGCTCGGTCAGCGACTTTGCTGGTGAATAGGTCTGAAAAACTTGTACGAGTTTGTTCCATAACTGAAGCCGCCGAAATGTGATGCCGGTTTCCGCTTGGAATAGGTGCCGGAATCGTTCGGGTGATAGAAAGACGTGCGAGGCCGCTTCAGCGAGCGGCACCACTTTATCGGCATTGGCTTCCAGAAAGTCTAACGCATCGAGGATTCTCGAATCGGTGTGATGAGAAGCAGTCAAACAGGTCTGGACAAACGATTGGATAAGCTGGGTATAGGCCAAATAAAACGCCTCTGCCGGTAATTGTCCGGTGAACCACTGCTGACCGAGGGACTGTAGGAGACTTGTCAATTCTTCAGGTAAACGGTCAATGTCACTCGATAAAAAGTGATGGTGAAAAAAGTGGCCGGTGCGGCTGGCAGGGTTGAGCAGGATAATCAACATAGGTGACCGGCTAACCAATCGATGCTCTATCATAGGTTTAATGGCAATGCCGCTGGTTAGTAACAGCAAACCGTTTTGGCCGTATAGCGTCAGCGGTTCCTGTAGCGAAACAGAGCATTGTAGGGCGTAGTGCCGATGGGCAAGGTTATCAGAAAGGTATCCAACGAAGAACCCAGCTCTGTCTTTCAGTAAAATCTTATTGAAAGATGTGCTACTCATTATTAATTTCTTACAATGGGATTTAAATGAAGAGCCGGAAGATTATCACTTACCCCCATACAACAGTAGACCACTTCACAAGTATGGCTCGACATCTAAATTTGGGCTCATACAATTTTCTATTATAAGTATTTTTCTAGGCAGACTTTACACTAATCTATAAGCAAAATTTTTATCACCATGAAACGTAGGTTCAATTCCTGTTTTACTATAAAAATATTAAGAGTATAGTTTGTGCAAGTGTTTTTAATGGTTACATCTTTTATTTGGTTACTACCTTCACTAATGCGATGTTCACGGATTTTTCACAGAAAATGTCTTTTAGAAGATTGAAACCCGTGAATTATTAGGAAAATATGCTTATATCAAGAAGTGATAACTATTTATAATCAAAGATATAGGTTGTAGTCATTCCTATTGTTTCCTACCTGGCAGCGAAGAGGTCAGCGGTTCGATCCCGCTAGGGTCCACCATTAAAATCAATCACTTAGCAGATTTTGGAAAAGCATTCATCAGCCAGGTTCACGGATTTTTCACAGTAGCACCCGGTAACAGATCTGCTTTCTGTCCTTCTTCACTGGCAACTGTATGAGTATAGCGAATAACGGACTTGATATCTTGCCATCGTCCAGTACCTAACATTTGACGTGGATTAAGCCCGGCATAGCGCATCATCCAGGTAGCATAGGTGTGAGAGCCAAGTTTATGAGTAGAAAGGTACTCTAGCTCTTCTTTAGGCTGATCGGGATGATTATGATTATGGTGCTGTATATCGCGGTTGATGCGCTCTACTGTTCGTCGTATGGCTCTGTTGACAGCATCTTTGGCACGATACATAGAAAAAACCCGACCTTGCCGATGAGGTAATTCTAGCAAAGCGTTCATCACAATATCAGGTAAATGTACACTGCGGCTTACCCCTGTTTTTGTGGTCTTGATAAAGGCTGTCTTTTTCTCAAGATCAATATCTTTCCAGTTCAAGCTTAGCACTTCGGTAATCCGGCAGCCAGTATAGGGTAAGAAGGTTGTGATAATCCGAAGATTGTCATTGCAGTATGGCCAGAAGGTTTCAAAATACGCCGGGGTTGCCCATTTCGGCGGAACCGGTTTGATTTTCAGTTTCTTAAAGCGTTTGTATTCACAAAGACCATGCTCGGCAGCCTTATGCATGACTGCCGAAATAGGGTCATACCATAGCCGGTTGATAGATGAGTTCTTGTGGTTTTTAAATGTAGCTCTTGCTCCCTTATCAACGGCAGTCTGGTCAATGTCTCGTAGCTTCCATCGCCCGAAATAGTCAAAGGCAGCTTTCAGAAACTTCTTTTCTCCGTCATGGGTCAAATAGACTTCAATGGCATCGGCGAATGTAGATACCTGCTTTCTTCCGTGAAGAAAACAGTCCCAGATTTCCGTTTCCCGTTTGTGAGCGACGTGTTCGGCTACTTTTCGTTCAGAAGTTCCCGTACTTTCATAAACGTCTTGTCCACGGACGGTACCGCGCATGTACCAGTTCGTTGATTTTTTGATTTTGATAAGTTTGAGGGACATTTCATCATCTCCACTAAGGTTTCTATATCGTTACGAGTGAGAAGAATGGTCGCGCCATCCTTCCGGTGAGGTGCGCCAAGCTGGTGAATGAGCTTGCGTACTTTAAGCTCCGGGTGTTTAAGCTTGACCCATTTGGGGTTGATCATTTTGGCGGCTTGCACTTCGTCATAAAGCATTGGGTCGGGCATTCTTGGTTTTCCTCGAAGCAGTATCAATCCCTGATCACAGTATGATTCTACCGGATAATATTCAGATAGTCGACTGATATTCGATGAAAAAATAGTTATGACCAGAGCGTGGTAATAAAAATGGAACGAGCGGCTTTAGAGCTCAATTATGGTCTTCATAGCCTAGTGCTTGCCTGAGTTCCATGAAGGTCACGCCGGTGGCATCTAGTAACTGCCGTAGGCTGTTATGGCAGTCTTTGGTGAATAGATAGGTTTGATAAGCCGTTTGGCGGTCGGATATGCGATATCGCTCCATCATGAAGCTACTGGGGCTTGCACAACTGAACCTAGCATCCAGGTAGATTCTGGTCTTCTGATAGAGGAACATCAACAGTTCTTCAATGGATGGCGTATGATCGTAGCGACAGGGATATTCGGGAATAACGGTTGAGTTTCCAGTGCTATGTTCACGTATAGTGACTTTCAGGTATTTCAGCGGCTGCGTAGGCTGGGCAATTGACAATCTTTCGGTACGAATGCTAAAAATAAGTTCATTCCAATTCGGGGTGTGGGCAGTATACACATTGCTCTCCTTCGGATAGGTTTGTTTCTCACAAAGAACCCCGCATTCGTTTGTCGCTAAACTTTCCGAATGTGGGGTTTATAGTTCCTCTATCAAGTATGGGATGATATTCCTATTTTGTCAATATATTCCTTTTTTCATTATTGCCGCTGGGCTTATTGTTAGGCTGGTTTAGTTCATCGTAAGGCCAACTTCTTCTATCTTTATCGTCTAAATTATTTGCGGCGGCGTATTGACGATAACGCTCTGTCCAGAGATCAATAATCTCTTGCTCCTCTGGGGTATGTTGATGATCTTTGGGAAAGCGTTCAATTTGCATGTAGATTTGCTCTTCTATATTAGGCATTGTTCCTTCCTCTGCATGTAATAGGCCGTAAATCCAAGTCCATATATCATGGTACTTGTACTGCCTATCGTGGTATTCACATCCTTTATCATGGTGTTCCCAGCGCTTATAGTAATAGCGTTTTTGCTTTGATTGACACATGAGGGTATTTCTGGTTTAGATTGATGTTCTATTTACAGGCTACTGAGACTATGATGACCCTAATCCATATCATAGCTAGGACCTTTCTCTTTGGGATTTTCAGGCTTCTTCTCAGCATCCGGTCGTCGGGATTGATCTTGCATGTTTTTATGCTTTTCCGACCAACGGGCAATTTCTTTATCAAGCTCCTGTTCGTACTGTTGTTTGCCGTCCTTAAGACCCTGTACATAATCTTGAGAACTATCCAGTTTATCAATGACTGTATCGGCTAGTTCGTTGGCGTAACGGCTAAACAGATAGCCATTATTGAAGCCTTTAATATAATCCTTCGTTGCTTCCATCGTTAAAAAGTGTTTTGTGCGTTTCTATCTAAGTGAGCAAGAATAGAATCTCGGTCGTAGAGAATGATTTTCTTTTGGGGCTGGCTGTAGCGGATTTTTCCTTCGTCTCTGAGTTTTTGCAGGGTCGTTTTGGACTTAACCTTAAGCAAGTCCATCGCATCTTCGGTACTGAGCCACTTATCTTGTTGGATTTGCTCGTTGTCCTGTATCCGCTTGACGACTTCTTCCACCAGCGCATAAAACGCCTTTGTTTCCAGACAAATGACTTCCATAAGGTATAGGTTTCAGCCCAAAAATGTGAAATCCAATAGAGAATTGAAAGTCTGGGAAGCAATCAACGGGTAGAAATTCCAACTTCTTTGAACTGTTGTCTTATAGAACGAACGAGGCCTATCTTTTCTTTTCCCACAGAGCAAAGAAAAGATAATGCAATAACTTTTCTTTGATGGCTACTTTTGTCATCTACTAACAACCTTTGAAATCAAAACCCCTTATTCAGAAGTACGATTTCAGTGAATTCTTTGCTGAAAATTTGTTCGTATGTAAACCATCATCTACCCCTAAACAGAAACCCTCATTTTTTGGAAGGCAGAGAGTTTGTAACCATCTCTTATCCAACAACTTGCTATTCTTCACTAAGCAAATTTTAAGCTCATCCTGTCCAAATATAAACGATCCTTAACATCTGAACATAACAGGGGTGCCACATGAAGCAGGCTATTGCCTATTATCGGGTATCCACTACGCGGCAGGGTCGTAGTGGCTTAGGACTGGAAGCACAGCAAAGCGCGGTGAGAAATTACTGTGCACTCCATGAATACGCTTTGATAACGGAAGTCAAAGAAGTCAAATCTACTCGTAAACATCGGATAGGTTTGTTTGAAGCCTTAGACCTCTGCCGACAGCATCGGGCTACTTTAATCGTTGCTCGGCTGGATAGGTTAGGGCGGGATGTAGAACAAATTGCAGGGATTGTTAAATCCAAAGTGGATATTATCGTAACCGATAACCCCCATGCAAACCGCTTTACAATTCACATTCTAGCAGCAGTAGCCGAAGAGCAACGGCAACGCATTAGTGAGGCTACGAAGGCTGCTTTACAAGCGGCTAAAGAGCGCGGTGTTGAGTTGGGTAAAAACGGCAAACTCCTTTCTGTTACCAACCGGAAGGCGGCTCAGGATTTTGCTCATCAGCTCTCGCCGGTGCTGAGGCGATTGCAACGCCGTGGCATTACCTCGGTGCGAGCTATCTCAAAAGAGCTAAATAGGAAAGGGATACCAACCTTTCATGAGGGGGGCAAGTGGCATCCCAGCACGGTGCATACACTAATGAACCGACTAAAGTAAACGAATACGAAGTCTACATAATTTATAACTAATCCATACGACGATGACTGATTTTAATCACGACCTCCAGTTTGATGATACCGCTATCCTGGAAGATACATTAGGCGAAGGCTCGTTAAGTCTTACGGCTGTGACCGGTAATTGCGACTGCTCAGGCTATACCTCTATTCAAGAAGATGAAGAGATTGATACCCCAGAAAGCACCAGAACTCCTGCTTAAGCAAATTGATGAGAAGTACGGGTATGCAGTCAACTGTTCATATCCGAATTCATTTCGGCTTCTGAACCGCTCCCAATATGAAATACTCCACGCGATTAACAACCGCGACGATCTGGAAACTCTATCTCGCCGGTTCGGCATTTCTTCGGAAGAACTAAAAAAGTTTTTGGTGCTGCTGGGTAAGACTGATCTTGTAAGGTTCGATGATGAATTCAGTGTACCACAGCGACCAGAAGAGCCTAAATCGCTGAACTTTTGGATTCACACGACCGATGCCTGTAATCTCGGATGTAGCTATTGTTATATCTCTACACTGAACACCCGTAAGGGCATGTCGGATGAAGTACGGCGGCAACTTCTGTTGAAGCTTACTGAGACCGTAAGAAAGAGGGGTATCAAGCATATCAAACTTCGCCTGGCTGGTGGCGAACCTCTCAGTCAGTTCAAGGTTTGGAAGTCTTTTATTCCTGAAGCAAAAGTCAGTTTGACGGACTTAGGATGCAAGCTGGATGTAGCGTTTATTACCAATCTCACTATCCTTAGTGATGATATTCTGAAATTCTCAAAAGAGTATAGCATTGGCTATGGCATCTCGTTGGATGGTGTGGAAGATACGCATGATGCCACCCGATCCTTCCGCTCAGGAAGAGGCTCATTTCAAGTAGTTGACGCGAATCTGCGAAAGCTCTTGGCAGAAAACATTCCGGTTTCAGTCAATACCGTTATTAGCAACCATATTCTGGCCGGACTGCCGGAACTCACCCGATATCTTATCGCCTTGGATGTTCCTTTTCGCTACTCCATTGTCAAGGGCGAATCTATCCAGGCGGACTTACTGGAACAGTATCTGTTGGAATCCTACACCATCATGGAAAAGGCGATAGCCTCTGGTTGGCAATTTGCCAAGCGATACCAGTTTTGTGACTTAAAACCCAATGAACTAGGGTTTCAAACTTGCACTTCCGGCTTTTCCGGTGGGGCTATCTACGTAGATGGTTCGTTAAAGTATTGCCACGTGCATTTTGGACAAGACGATCATCCAGGCTCCTCAATATTCAATGACGAACTGGATTTGGTGGATATGATTGAGCAAGGTGAGCATCATGAAGAGGCTAAGTCCGAGGATTGCCGGACTTGCCGTTACCGCTCGGTTTGCACGAGTGGATGCCCCGTCTATCGGGTGGATGGGAAAGATCCACAATGCAGCCTGTATTACCGGGTGATCCCAATGTACTATGAACTCCAGGCAAAAGAGCGATTGCACCTCTTGCAAAAACATGGGATGGTATAGCTTATACACATCAATTTCTTTTGTTAGGATGGGAACGCTTTGGCACTCGCAATCTCCCTGATGGCTTTGCTTGCCACTGTTTATCAGTTGCACCTTCAACGGCGGCATAACGAAAATTCGCTCAAACCCTTAGCCCAGATTACCCTTACGGATAGAGGCAAACTATTAGCTGTCCACATTGAAAACAACGGGGTTGGACCTTTGATCGTGGAGAAGCTGACCTTTACGAGGGATGGTAAGCATTACACCAACATAGAGGACTGCTTGAACCTCGACCCTCGCTCCTATCAGCACATACCGGTTACAGAAGATGTAAAGCAGGTTATTTTGCCTGGCTCTCACGAAGAAGTCTTCTCCATGCAATTCGGGGAAGATACTACAGACAAAGAAATGAATAGTGTACGCAAACAGCTTGCGGCTCTCAAGCTAAAAGTAGATGGCCGAGATATCTACGATAATAAGATCTCCGTTGAGCGTGATTTGCAATGGTTTGTCCGACACAATATCGCCTAACTATTAGAAGATACTGAAAAATTCAATGCGTTGGTTTCTACCATTTTGCAATCATAACCATAGCCTCACCGATTAGATTGACCTCTTTTCCTCCCAGTTTATTGTACTCAATAACATCACACTTGTTCTCGTTAAACTTTGGATAACAACTGTGTCCATCACACTTTATAATATCTGTGAGAAACTGGCCTAGTCCTCTAAAGACAGAAGACTTTATTTTATTTTTTCTCTCGTCATTGACGGGGTTATTAATGTCGGAAACTTCTTCTTCTGACATATAATCCAAATGGTATGTTGATTCATCCACGAAATTAATTTCAAGAGAATCAAGTAATAAAGGAGTATCAAATAAGTACCCTCTCTGGTCATAATTTAAGGACATGTTAGATATATCATAGCTATCATCATAAAAGAATATTTTGAAACTATTTTTAGGGTTGCTGAAAAACAGGTTATATTTCATTCTCAAAACTCCAAATAAACTAGTCAAAAGACTTGTACATTTTTTTCATAATATTGTCAAGGGGATGTTTACTAGATTTCTGGAATCAATTGAGTCAACATGCTTTCTGCTTATCTGTGAAACCATCATTCATTGAGATGCAGCCAAGGGCCACTCCATAATGCTTTGCCAAAGCAACGTCATGTTTACAATCTTCAAATTGCTTTCTACCGCTTGCGCTTAGTTGGAAGTTATATGCCTCCAATATATGTGCCTTAATAATCAATAATGCTATGTAGTGAGTAAGGAAATGGCAGGCAAAAGTACTTGATCAGCTTTACAGTTTGACTTTTTAGAAATTTCTAAAATATCTATATGGCATTTCTAAAAAAAAATATGACTATTTTAGAGGTCTCAGAATGGCCATCAACCTTTATTTCAAATGAGCACCCATTCACAAATGCATATTCCTTTAAAGGCTTACCGAGTATTATACGATAAGCTAATAAAGAAATTCACTAAAGACGAACTAACTGACGAAGAACGTAAACGATATGCCAATTGCGCACCTTACAATGTATGGTCGGCAGTGGATAATGAAGGAAAAAGCAAATTCAAAAAGGTTTTCGGTCACGATAGATACGAGAACTACTTGTATGGCAAGCTTAGCTCAGATGAAGAAAAAAGGCCTTATGTGTCTTTTAAAGTTGAGACCTTAATTAAAGCACTGGAATATCTTGGTCTAAGAATCCCCAGTGACCTCAAAGGGGCTGACATATCACTACCCAAAATGAAAGCTGAAGCCCTTTTTCAACTATTTCTAGAGAAATACTACCCTAATTTCTTAGAAGAAAAATCTTATAAGAATACCAGTGCCACTAAATCAATGGCAGATGTTGTATCTTCAAAAACAGAAATAGTTGCAATAAAGCGGCTCATTAATGAATTCTATGGTTCTATCTCACAAGGAGAATATAAAGATGCTTGGGATTTGCTAGCTCCAAGCTATCAGAAGCGAAAATGGAGGGAAGATTTTGAAAGATTTGAAATCGGCTATACCAATACGGTTTCCATATACAATATTCATGTGTTTGATGTCACAAATAAAGTAGATGATTTGTCATGTAAAGTTTACTATAAAGATGAAATTATGACTCATACATCATATGATCTAACTAGGCTTAATAAGATTACAATTTCACAGATAGATGACTTCGTAAAGCAGATCAAACATTTACAAGATGTGGCCGTAACAAAAGAATGGAAGGAATTTGAGAGAATTGAGTTATATAAATTCTTTGAACCTGCGGTGAGTGAATATATATGGTATAAATGTGGTATAGAGCCAGAGCAAATAAAAGAGCTGTTAGATCGTGATGAAAACATAACCGTATCTCGCCTTTGCCGTGTTTCCTGCACAAGTATCGATGGCAATTGGTTGATTAAAGGAATTGAACCGCTCAGGAACTATGCAATTAGATAAATAAATTTCATAACTACTCTTACTGGGGCAGCTCCCTTTCAGAGCTATACTCATAACTATGAAGGCAACTATTTCTAAACACTCAGTCACTCATAATTAGCTCATCGTACTCATCAATTACGCTGTTCTCAAAAGAGTCCAGATAGGTTTGCGTAATCTCTTCGGTAGCATGACCCATACTTTCCTGAATAACGGCCGTTGGTACGCCTTTGCGCTTTCCGGTTGTGGCGTAAGTGTGGCGAGCAGTATAAATGGTAAACGGGCTAATATCACATAGTGCTGCTATTTTTTTCAGCCGTCCGTTAAGCCGCTTACGCCGGTCTCGTATAATGTCGGTATAGCGTTCAGGAGCATCTGTTGGCTTTAGAATGGGAAAGATGAAATCATTTGGATTGAGGGTTTCACTAAGATAAGAGAGTAGTAATTCTTTTAAGGCTGGACTGATTTTGATACTGAAAGGTTTGCCGGTTTTCTGGCGCACGTAGTGTATGCGCTCAAAGTCTCCGCGAATGTTAGCAACTTTCAGTAAGGCCATATCCATCCAGTTCATGCCACGCATAAAGAAGCTAGCCATGAACATATTGCGGGCATGAAACAGAGGGGAACCCTGCTCCAGGGCAATATCACGTAAGGCTTTGAATTCTGCCTCAGTTAGTGAGATACGAACCGGCGTTTGGCCTTTAATCTTATACTGGGCAAAAGGATACGCCTCCTTTGAGACGATTCCGGATTTGATGGCCTTATTATAAGCACTGCGAAGCGTGCGTAGGTATACGCTGAGCGATCCTGCACTTGAGCCATTGGCGAAATGCCAGTTTTCAAAACGGGTCAGGAATGCATAGTTGACGGCCTCAAAGGGTAAGTCTTTTCCCTTTCTGAATGATTGCAGGCGATTGAGGGCCTGGGCGTAGACATTAGCATTACCTGTCCTACGGGCTTTTTTAAGGTCGGCTATCAGATGCTCCAAAAAGACAAAAACAGTTTGCTTCTCTGTCTTTTTGCCGCCTGTAAGAGTTACTTTCAGATCAGCCATACTCATATATAAGAGCTTACCTTCATCATCCAGTCGGGCAATGACATCATAGGCGGTTGTCCTCTTTTTATGCAGAGCGTTATTGAAACGAGTAGTATTCTCGACCACTTGCGACGATTTCTTGAGCTTCTCGTTTTTACTGTCCCAGTCCTTTTCAAGTAGGCTATAGCCGAGACTGACATTGATACTTTTACGGTTATGGAGGACACGCATAACCAATGGATAGGTTCCGTCTTTACGGGCACGACGGGTATCCAGCAGAAGTTTGATGTTTGTTGCCATAAGAAAATTTGCAAGCTATTTGCAAGCAAATATAGGTATTTTCTGGCTTAATCTGAAATCATCGAAAACATAAATTGCTGATAATCAGATATATAAAACCATATTAGATCATATGAATACAGGAATTTACCTGCTTTGGGAGCAGGGGGTCGCAGGTTCGAATCCTGCCGCCCCGACTCTTTACTAATCAAAAGTCATCGAAACCCTCTAAATTGTATGTTTAGGGGTTTTTCTTTCCCCCCCTTTAAATCGCACATTATTTTCCAATTCTTAGTGGACACCACGCGAGTGAACCATTCGGCGACCTTTTTTCTACTTTTAGGAAGATCGCCGAATTGCTTGTAAATTACTGCAAAACAGCATTTTACAAGCAACTCGTTTTGTTAGTTTTTGTGAAAGAACAAGACCGTGTTTGTAATCAAAATCATCTAAAAACCAACAAAATGCAAAACAAGGATACCTTCAGTACTGCTTTCCTGTTGAGAGCGGCTAAAATGAAAAATGATTTGGAGTCGGGTACACTGAAGAGTTACTTTACTACCCAAAGCTACGGCGAGCAGTTTTTAGCCGAGTGGCTTCGGAAAAAGGATATTTACCTGCCTTAGCTTTCTCATCAGTTCATGACCGAACTGAAAATGTATCTGCAGACGTACTAGCCGAAAGACCATCGGAAACCGATGGGCGACAATCCGGTGATGAAGCATCTGGAACGACTGTGAAAAATGGTAAGCTTAGCTTGACTTTAGCCTTTTTACTCTCGAATGGTCAAAGATGTCTACTTTAGATAAATTTATAATATTCTGAATTACAGCGATTTGTAATATTTTACCTAGCGTGTTGTCTACCACCCGCATAAGTCGGATTAATTTTCAACCTCCCTTCTGCACATTGAGGTTGAAAAATAACCTGAGAAGAGCATAGCCCATGAACGCAAGCCCTCTCTGTACCCGCATAGAGCTATAGTCCATAGTAAGAATTATTCCCAAAAGGCTAAAGTCGAGCTTAGAGGCTGTTTTAAAACACCTCTTAAAAACGCGCCTGCGTGATATAGTACAAGAATCTTTCATTAGCACAAGAATATCCCAGACCGAAGTAAGCTTACCAACGACCTTTATAGTACGAAAAAGCAAGTACCACCGAAAACCTCTGACCTACTCAACCAAGTGGCCTATGAATCACCCACAGCTTATCTCTGTGATTAAGCAGTTTAGCCAGGCACTACGCCACGAGCTGCCACCCGATTTTGGTGAGGAGTTACCCTCTGATACCGACTTACATACTCCCGAAGCCTTTGCCCGAACACTGTCAGAAAATGGCACTCCGTTGCGTTTGGTTTTTACTACCAACACAGCAGGTAGCTATCAAGCGCTTGTCGACAGGCTTAGTTTTCCGGTGCTGGTGTTTTTTGCTGAAGAGGCAACTGTAACTCCGGCGATTATCCAGCCTGGTAAGGATTTACAGCCAAAGGCTGATCTAGTACGCCCCGACGGAACCCAGCAGCCCGTGGCGATTGATACCTTGGCCGAAAACATTTATACCACTGCCAAAGAGCAAGTGTTGTTTGTGGCAGCTTTTCCGTTTCGAAGTATGGTGGGGGAAGCGACCGATGATCCAGCCTTATCCCCGGTCAAACGCCTACTTAACCTGCTGCGGGGCGAACGGCGCGATATTAGCTACCTGTACGTCTACGCGGTGGCGGTAGGTATCATCAACCTTACCCTGCCACTGGGAACTCAAGCCATCGTGGGATTCATCTCCGGAGGAATGTGGCTTAATTCTATCGTTATTCTCATTGGCTTAGTCGTGATCGGAGTGATTGTGGGCGGAGGCTTACAGATTATGCAGTTGTCAATGGTAGAGATCATGCAACGCCGTCTTTTCGCCAAAACGGCTCTTGAGCTGGCCTACCGCATCCCTCGCGTCGAAACGGAAGCCGTACTTCGGTATTATACTCCCGAACTCGTCAATCGCTTTTTTGATGTCCTCACCATACAAAAAGGGCTCCCCACACTATTGATCAGTTTACTTACGGCCATCATTCAAATTAATTTCTGCTTGATCTTGCTGTCGTTCTATCACCCGTTCTTTGTGTTCTTTGGCTTATTACTGGTATCGCTGCTGGTGCTCATGTTTTATCTGACGGGGAAACGAGGGCTTGACTCGTCGCTTACCGAATCGAAATACAAGTATAAAGTGGCTTATTGGTTGGAGGAATTAGGGCGCGCCTTGCCTACGTTTAAAATGGCAGGTACCAGCCAACTACCCACTCAGCGGGTAAACCACGAAGTAGGCAATTACCTGATGCATCGCAAAGCCCACTTTGGGGTACTCATTCGCCAATATTCCTACGTGATTGCCTTTAAAACATTAGTCACCGCTGGACTGCTCATCATCGGGGCTGTTTTAGTGATTGACCGTCAGATTACGCTGGGGCAATTTGTGGCTTCGGAATTAATCATTGTCCTGGTCATTGGTTCCGTAGAAACCATCATCCTCAACCTGGATACGGTATACGATATGCTGACGGCAGTGGACAAGATCGGGCAAGTTACTGACTTACCGCTGGAACCCGAAGGCAAGGCTACGCTCACCACCGAACAAGGCATTCGGATTCAAACCCGAAATCTGCGCTACCGCTACCCCGGTGAGTCCGAATACGTACTCAACAATATTAATCTGGATATTGCCCCCGGCGAACGAGTATGCATCACGGGCTACAACGATAGCGGCAAGTCAACGTTGGTGAACATCCTGGACGGAAGCTACCGTTCCTACGAAGGAGTAGTCGCCGTAAATGACATACCACTCTCCAATCTCAACGTAGCGCAATGGCGCAACCATATCGCTAAAAACGTGTCTGTCGAAGATATTTTCAACGGCTCAGTGCTGGACAATGTGACACTCCGCAAACCTACCACCTCCTACCAAACCGCCGTGGAGGCACTTCAGGCGGTCGGGGCAATGGAGGCCATTCAACGATTGCCCCAAGGGTTGGATACCACCTTAGTTAGTGGGGGCACGAGTGTCTCAACCAGTCTGGCTCGTAAGATTATACTAGCTCGTTGTATCGCTAAACGACCAAAAGTACTCATGCTCAACGATTTCTTTTCGTTTTTTACCAGTGCCGAACAGCAGAAGTTTATACGCTACCTCACCGACGATCAGCATGCCTGGAGTCTGATTGTGACATCTACCGACCCGCTGATCTTGAGCCAATGCACTAAAATCGTTGTATTGCAGGCCGGCGAAAAAGTAGCCGAAGGCACCTACGAAACACTGAAAGAGCATGCGTTTTTTCAGGAGTTGACGGTCTCCACACTAGTAGCCGATGCTCCCTGTTAGTCTTCATTTTTAAAGCCTATTTTTCTATGAAATCTGATAAAGAAACCATTCCCCCCGTCAATGTTGAGTTAGAACCCCTGGAGGTGCTGGAGTCACCTTGGGCAGGAAAGATAGTAGCCCGCTGGCTCGTCGGCATCGGAGTCTTTCTACTTATGGTGCTTCTCTTACCCTGGCAGCAGAACATTCGGGCCACGGGTGAAGTGACCGCCCTTTCGCCAGAGAACCGTCCTCAGACCGTTCAGTCGGCCATTCCGGGGCGCATTGATCGCTGGTACGTGCAAGAGGGTGATTTTGTTCTACGGGGAGATACTATCCTCAATATTCAGGAGATTCAAGACGATTATTTCAATCCCGAACTGCTGGTACGGCTTGAGGAGCAACTGGTAGCTCAGCAGGCAGCGATTCAGTCGCGAGAGGCCAACGCCGAAGCCCTGCGCCGCCAGATCAAAGCCCTGCAACGAGGGCTTCAGTTAGCGTTGCAGCAAGCCGAAAATGTAGTTCGGCAAACCGAGTTGCAAATTGTGGGCGAGAGCTTAGCCTACGTGGCTTCCCGCAGAAACTTTGCTATCGTAGAAAACCAACTGGAACGGGAGCAGTCGCTCTACGACGACGGCCTCAAATCCCTTACCGACTTGCAAGAACGGGAGCAGGAGCAACAACTGTCGCGAGCAGACCTCGGAGTAGCCGAAAATCAGTTCCTCACTACTCAGAACCAGCTTATCAACGCCCGCATTGAGCTACAGGCCGTAGAAGCTAGTTACCTAGAAAATATCAGCAGTGCTGAGTCGAGCCTGAACACGACCCTAGCGGGGATCTACGATGCCCAGCGTAGCCTGGCCGAGCTGCAAAACGAGTACGCCAACATGCAGATCCGGAACGAGCAATACTACATGATTGCCCCCCAAGATGGCTACGTAGTACGTGCTTTACGCACCGGCATTGGTGAAACGATTAGTGCCGGGGAGGGCGTGGTAACGGTCATGCCCGAAAATCCGGACAAAGCAGTGGCCATGTACGTGCAGCCGATGGATGTTCCCCTGCTATCGGTGGGCCGTCAGGTGCGGCTGGAATTTGATGGCTGGCCCGCCTTACAGTTTTCGGGCTGGCCCATTGTGGCCGTGGGCACATTCGGAGGCATTGTGCAGGTGATCGACTACGTGGAGACCGAAGAGCAGGACGGACGCTACCGGGTGCTGGTGATCCCTGATCCGAACGATGATGGCGATTGGCCCGAGTTACTGCGCTTGGGTTCCGAAGTGCAAGGCTTCGCCATGCTGGATGAGGTGCCGCTGTGGTACGAGCTGTGGCGATTGTATAACGGCTTCCCCCCTAGCCTACAAGCCGCGCCCGAAGCTACTGCCGCTAATTATTAAACTCAGCAACCATGTTCCGGTACCTATTTTGTCTCATTATTTTTTGGGGAATTGCACTTGCCACCCTTGCCCAGTCTGATACGACGGTTCAGGTACGTAGCACTTTGTCCTTGGAGGATTTTTTTCAGACCGTATTGGTCAATCATCCGGTAGCTCGGCAGGCTTACTTGTTGCAGCCTTTGGCCCAGCAAGAGCTTCGCCTGGCTCGGGGTAGTTTTGACCCTACCCTGTCCTCCAATTTCTCTACCAAGGAGTACGGCGGTTCTCCCTACTACGAAATCTGGAACACCCAACTGGATATACCAATGTGGTTTCCGGCGGATCTCAGTATTGGCTACGAACAGAATCGCGGTCAGTTTATCAATAACGAAGAATCCAATACGGAAGATGGGCTAATTTCAGCCGGAGTTTCTATGCCTATTGGCCGGGGCTTGTTTATTGACGAGCGACGGGCGGCGGTCAGAATCGCGCAGCAAATGCAGGAGATGGCCGAAGCCGATCAGGTCAACGCCATCAATCAGGTGTTGCTCGATGCAGGGGAGGCTTACTGGGATTGGTACTACGCCCACCAAGCCTACGAAGTGACCAACGAAGTAGCCCAACTGGCCGAAGTCCGCCTCCGGGGAGTAGTGCAGCAGGTGAAAAAAGGCGATGCCGCTCCTTTCGACTCACTCACAGCCTACATCAACTACCAGGAGCGCGAAGTGCAACGCGATCAGGCCCGGCTAGCCGACGAAAATGCCCGGCTAACTGCTTCGGTGTTTGTGTGGCAGCACCAGCAAGATGGATTTATTCCACAGGATATTAGGGAAAGCACCCAGCCCATTCGCCCGGATAGCTTATTCATGCTATCGCTGAACCAACTGGCCGAACTACAGCAACAGGCTCGCACCCAACATCCTGACCTGATTGTGCTTGCCGGAGAGAATCAACAATTACGCATTACTGAGCGGCTCAACAAAGAATACCTCAAACCGACCGTGGACCTCACCTACAACTTCCTGGCGCAGTCGGTCTGGGGCAATGCGCCCTCCCTACTAAGCAACGGACGATTTAGCGAACCAGCTTGGTGGCGAAATAACTACACCGCCGAAATTGCGTTTGCTTTTCCACTATTCCTTCGGCAGGAGCGAGCTGCACTGGCGCAAACTCGCTTGCAGCTTAAGCAGAATACGTTTGAGCAGGGTTGGGTGCAACGAACCATTGAGAACGAGGTTACAATGGCTTACAATACGCTCTTCAACCTGCGCGGGGTGATCGGCCGGCAGCAAAAGATGGTAGCCAACTACGAGCAGCTACTAGCCGGTGAGCAGCGGCGGTTTCGTTTTGGCGAAAGCTCGCTATTCTTGATCAACACCCGGGAGACCGAACTACTGGATGCCCGCATTGAGCTGCTCGACTTGCAAACGCAGTACGAGAAAGCCCGATTGAACCTCCAATACGCCGCTGGCGTACCTAATTTGGCCTACGAAACAAGCACTAGCGACCAAGATGTGCCATGAACTGAGACTTTTAGAGTGGTTTTCTTACTTCTCGGCTCAGAGTAATATAGTCTTCTACCGCTTCCTCAAGGTAAAACCTGCCATTCGTATTTTCGTATTGAACAATACACCGAACCCGAACTAATGCCAGTGAATCTTGCTGGTAGTGTACTCGACGTAAGGATGGCTTTTTTGCCAATCTCTCAAGATTGTAGCATACCAGAAAATACTTGATTGCTAGATAATGGTTTTCCCAAGTCTTAGAGAAAGGTAACGCTTTCCGAACTAGACGAGCGCATCGTTGGCGACCGGCGTCCCAGCGAAGCGTATTATTGAACCGCTCTATCAGCGTGGTTTGCTGTTTACCTTCTACCTGATGCTGTCCCTTGGCGAATACAGTAGCGTAGGCATCCCAATCGTCAGTAAAGACCAACGCCTTTTGCTAGTGTTGCTGGTATACTATTGATAGTTTTGTTGTTCTTGTTGCAATGTGCGTTTTAGCTGTTGTACAAGGTGGTTGTGCGTTTGATCTACGGCTAGATTATTAAGCTCGTACGGGTCTTCTTGTAGATCGTAGAGTTCCTGAAATACTACCTGAGTGGTATCTGCCTCATCATACGTTTCAATGTATTTGTAGCGATCGGTACGGATAGCTGCTAGTGGTTGGCTACCCAATTGAGGAGTAGGTGCTTCATAATAAATATGCGCTCTTTTTTCCGGCCATTCTTCCTCGGTTAGGGCCGGTAGCAAACTTACACCATGCAACTGAGGCGGACTATCTTCGCCTAGCATGGCCAGCAGCGTAGGAAAGATGTCAATATTGAGCACTAAATCTTGATTTGTTCCCGGCTCAATGCCCGGGCCACTGATGATCAGAGGCACCCGGATGGATTCTTCGTAGGCCAGCACTTTACTAGTAAATAAATGATCACCGATGAACCAGCCATTATCGCTCATAAAAATAATGTAAGTATTATCCGCGTTGGGCAATTGACTCACTTTGTTCAGCATTCGCCCCATAGCTGCATCCATTTCGGTGATGGCGGCATAGTAGCGCTGAGTCTGGTACAGAAGCGTATCAGGGTTTTGATAGCCGTAACTCAATGCTTTTTGACGATGCCTTTCGGTAAGCAAATATTCGGGTTTACCTTCTAGCTTTTCATCCGGCCAGTTTTGGGGCAACTTAATTGTCCTCTCTTCGTACCGAGCGAGTGTTTCTTCTGTCACATCCCAATTGAAGTGGTTATCAAGGTGGGGAAGCTGAGGACAGTAAAACAATAGGTAGGGATCTTGTTGGTCAACAGTACTTTCCAGGAATTTAATTGCTTGGCGAGCATTATAATCCTCGATGAAGCCTTCGGCTACTTTTTCCTCACCTTCTTCTATCACAGTACGATTGTACCAGGAGCCGTTCGAGAAAAAATAGCGAGCGTAATTAAATCCGAGTGAGGTAGGACTATCCGCTAAATGCCACTTACCGACGAGTCCGGTTTGGTACCCCTGGTCTCTTAGTAGCTGAGCAAAGGTGCGCTCCCCTTCGTTCAAGCGAGCCTTTCCGAAGGTGGTTACTCCGTTGGCACTTCCGTACCTACCCGTGAGTAAAGCCGCCCGACTGGGACTACAAATGGACAACGTAACAAAAGCGTTTTCAAAGTACATGCCTGACGCACAGAGGCTATCTAGTGTAGGGGTAATGGCGGTATCAGACGTACGACATCCCAGGGCATCATAGCGCTGATCGTCTGAATAGATGATGACGAAGTTGGGAGGAGCATCGCTAATGGACTGGGCTTCTGCACTGAGAAGACTGGCTATAGTCAGCCAGCATAAGATAAAACCACAACGTAGCATAAGTTATATGATTCAGTTTATCGGTACTCTAACCAGGCTGTAGCGGTACAGTCAGCGTTGCTGCGAAAACGAACCCAACGACTCTGGAAATGATCCGGAAAAGTATGCTCGTAGATCTCGCCCGGAGCTACGGTGACTTCCTGGTAGACCATCCAGGGACCGTGGCCTACTGGCTCTACCTCTATGGTGAACGTAATAGGCTGGTCAGACTGATGAGAAAGCTGAAGGCTTCGTTGATCGTAAAAACCAATCAGGTACGGATCGGAAGGTTCGTTGGTTTTCACCGCAGTGTCTTTCCAGGGGCCACCCCGACCGGTAGGTTTACCCAGCTTCCACAGATCATCAATTACCCCTACCCAAACAGCAGCTTTTTTATCATCGGAGATGACTACATGTTCGTTCTCAGGACTAGCATTCGGATCAATACCAGTCATCACGAGCAAGCCTCGGTAACTGGCGTAGTCGTGGATACGGAAGTTGTGGGAGCTAATCGGACGAATTTTGGCAAAACCATCGGCATTCTCCGCGGGAAGCTCGTAGAAGGTGCCATGACAGTTCATCAGGTCTCGTTCCGTAGCCACTTCCCGGTCAATCCGCAATGCAGCCTGATTGGTTAGTGGGGTAAATTCCTCGGCTCCTAGTGGCAACCGCCAGCGTCGTTCCTGATCGTCTACAATCAATACCGAAGAGGCTTCAACGGTAACGACCTGCTCAGGAATCGTAAACTTCTCGTTGATGAAGGTTTGGGTAGCCCCATCGTCTTTGGATTGCAACCGCAAGGCGGAATCTAATTCATAGTAGCCCTCAGTTCGTTTACCGTTCTCATCAAAGTGTACGGCACTAATGCCCAGTGTCCGGCGGTTGTCACCCAGTCCGTACAGCAAACCTCCTATTGCCCCAGATTGATCTACTGTAGCCAATCCCGAAAACATAGCATTCGGTTGAGCAGGCCGTTGATCTTCATCGGTATAGAAAAAGTGGGCGGTCGCCTGGGTAGATTCACTGCTTACTACGCGTACCCACTCGCCAGGAGTGTCCGGCGAAAACTCTACCAATTGACTGCTTTGGCTATCTATATTTATTTCCTGCAACGTTTCCCATTCTCCTTGTCCCGAAGCATCAACTTCTAGCGTGAAAGTAGTGGGCTGTTCACCGGCATTGTGCAACCAGGCTGCCCGTTGCGGCCATCCAGCTAATAGGAAAGGCTCCGAAGGCGTATTAGCCGCTACCGCTTCATTCAGCCAGACGGCTCCCTCGGCGGTGTTAGGCCCCAGTTCATCGGGCATATTCATATCCGTAAACCACAGATTAGAGTTGGATTGGCCGGGACCTTCAATACCTCCCTTTATTTTCCTTTTATTCAAGAATTCTCGTTGCGCTGAATCATCACAACCAAACACTAACCGATCATTCCAGCGAGTGAAATCACCAATAACCTTCAGGTAGGCTGAGCGGGGGCGGATACCCGCTGATTGACTGGCGGTAAAGTTGCCAGGAAATTGCCAGAACATACCGTGCATGGTCATCAGGTAATCTGGTTCTTCAGACGTGCCCACATCCCGAATACGCGGCCACTCGGTGTTCCAGCCGTGGGCACCATCGTAGCTATGGCTAGCCTTGGGTAAGCGGAAAAATGACCAACCGTTCTCAGCATCCCGCACTCCCAACAGGACTGACTTATGATCCCAGCCAGTAGCCCAGATGGGATCAGTATCAGGGTTCTTATTTCCATAGATGCCACCCGGCCCAGTGACCTCTACAAACTGATTTCGACGGACCACCTGCCAGTCATTGCCATCCCATTCAGCAAGGACTCCGGCTTCAATATCAAACTGGGTACGAGCCTCCGGTACATCCTCCCCATTGTTGGAGTAGACTAAAACCCCCTGTCCGGAATACAGTCCTTTGCCGTGTGCCCCCGGTAGAAGCGCACTATACTCGGCTAAGTTCCCCGCTCGCCGGGCAATATTCCCGTCCTGGTGAAGCATTTTAGCTTGCAGTGTACGTACATCTACTTCGTAGAATCCTTCTTCCATCGTGCCGTGATAAACGAAATTAGCTGGGTCAGTCAGGTGACGGGCGGTACCCGTATGACGACCCGGAGCTTCCGTGTAAGGAAGGACGCGTACCTGCCGATTGGTATCGATAGCGTAGGGGCCGATGAATAACTGCTGGCTCTCCGGATGAATTAATCGGTTAGCCGGGGTGCCGCCTATACTCTCGGGCCGGACGATCTGCTGGAGATCGGGAGTAATCTCATAGAGCTTGTCCGATGAACCGGTAGGAAAGTGAGGGCCATAGGTGATGACCCACAAACGTCCCGCCCAGGGGACTACGGCGCCCGTACCGCATTCCCCTTCGTTATTGTAGTACGCCAAATGCGGATAGATACCGCTGATAGACGGATAGGAATTAGCAGTGCTGTTCTGCGCAAATCCGCTGATGCTACACAACAAGATAAATACGACCGCTACAACTCGTCTGACTGGAAGTTTATGCATTGGGAGAGACCCGGTTAATATCCGGGATTTTGGGTTAAGTTATCGTTAAGCAAAATATCATCGGCCGGAATAGGCCAGAGATACATTCGTTCTTCAAAATCGTAATCTTCCAGCAAACGAGCGTAGCCATTATCTATCAGCTGCTGAGCCTTGAGATCAACCAAGCCATTTTCGTCAATTTCGGGCAAAATTTGATTATTGAACGGCCACTGGCTTCGGTCTTGATCTTGCGGCTCGGGTAATCCTACTACTAGCTGATCTAGCGCTTGCTCAGCTAACCGCCATCTCCGCAGGTCTTGAAACCGTAGGCTTCCTTCAAACATGAGTTCTACCCGGCGCTCCCGGCGTAAACGTGCGCGCAGTCCCGCCTGATCGGTTTCTGTAATCGCCGGATAGCCCGCCAGGTTATCCGCCGTGGTTCCGTAGGCACGGGCTCGAAGTTGATTTAGTAGTCCCTGGGCCTCTTCCAAATTTTCTCCTAGTTCAATCAGTGCTTCGGCGTACATTAGCAAAATATCACCGTAGCGCAATATAATGACGTTGCGATCGGCGGTGCGGTTGTCAGACCAGGATTGCTCCACTCCTTTCTTCCAGACTAGGCCAGTAAACGAGGCAAAGATAGCGACCGAACGGGTATCATTATTATTAACAATGGTATTGCTGGTTGTATTGAGGGTCGTTAGTGAATCGGGATGGGGCTGATAAATATACCCTAGCCACTCCGAGCCAAATTCTACAATCGTCTGCGCCAACCGAGGATCACGGTTAGAAAAAGGATCAAAAGGGTCATACAAAGGTGATTCATCAATGGTGAGTCCGTCGGTGCAGTCAAAAATACTGATGGCCTCCCAAGTAGGCATATTGGCCCCGAAGCCCCCGGCGTTACGGGTAATAATGCCTCGCGCTCCACCCTCAAAACTCCAAGTAATCCCCAACTCGAAGGAATACGGAATAAAATAAATATGTTCAGGGCTACTAGCTCCTGATTTTAAAAACATCCCCTGAAAGTCAGGATCCAGGCTATACGTGTCAGCATCAATTACTGCCTTCGCCGCATCGCGCGCAATAGCGTAGTCGCCCATGTAAAGGGCAAAACGGGCTTTAATGCCTAAAGCAAAACCTTGGGTGGCTCTATTATCATTTCCATCGGGCAGAACAGCAGCAGCAGCATCCAACTCGTCGTAAACAAACTGCTTTACCTCTTCCTGAGAGGTTCGCACTACTTCCAGTGACTCCTGGATGGTAAGCGGTTCCGTAATCAATGGTACCGCTCCAAACCTAAAGGTAAGCTTGCTGTAAAAGTAAGCACGAATAGCCCGGGCTTCAGCTTCTACCTGATCTACAATAGCACTCTCCACCCGCTCTCGTGCCTGAAGAAGCTGAGCCAATAGCACATTCGCCCGCTTAATAGCTTCATAAGACAAATCCCAAGCTGGTTCAATTACTCCCGAGGTAGGGTTGAGTGTAGCACGGGAAATGGCATTGTTTCGCTGCCCCCCTCTGTGGTGCCCATCATCGTCCCAGTAAGATTCATCCAGTTTCCATAAGCGTTGCTGATAAAGGCCATTGAGGGCAATTTGTAACTCATCCGCATTATTGAAAAAGTTAGTGGTAGATACCGCCGTTTGAGGTTCTAGATCGAGGGTTTCACAGCTGGTGAAGAATAGCCAGGTTGCGGTGATAATTACTATATATCTTTTCATCATTTTAAAACTTAACGTTAATACCAAACAGGACTGATTTCATGATAGGGTGGCCCGTGAAGTCTACTTCAGGGTCCCAGCCTTCTAGTAGGTCACCTCCTCGAAGGGTAGCGAAGTTTCTCAGAGCCACGTATACCCTGACTTTCTGAAGTGACGCTCGCTGGGATAAGCTAGTAGGAAGCGAATAGCCTAGCGTAATATTTTGGATGCGTAAGTAGGCCGCGTTGTATAGCCAAAAATCCGATACTGCGTAGTTCAATCTTGAGGCCCCGGAAAACCTAGGAAAGTTGGCCGCCTGATTCTGAGCTTCGGTATTACCAGGTCGCCAGGATTCCTCCGCCACGTAAGTAGGAATATTGCCAAAAGCCTGGGTGAGTGGCTGCACTTGAACATCATTGTACCGTTGATTGTGGTTGCCCACCCCGTTGAGAACCAATGAAAAATCTAGGTTCCGGTAGTTCAACGTGATATTTCCTCCGTAGGTAAATGTTGGTAACGAGGTGCCAAGGGGTACCCGGTCTTGCCCATTGATCACATTATCGCGCTCGTCAGGAACGCCATCGTTGTCGGTATCTACGGTCAGCTGATCAATAATCCGTACATCTCCGGGACGAGTAGGGTTGGTTATCCCATATTCATCAATTTGCTCTTGCGTCTGATACAGCCCGTCGGTTTGGTAGCCAAACCATTCCCCAAATGCCGCACCTTCCGTATGAATTTGTGTTCCTCTATTAACCAAGAATGTCTCTATACCTCCCACATCCAGTATCTCGCTACGCAATACGGAAGCATTGGCATTTACAGCGTACCTCAGATTGCCTATCTGATTCCGATAACCTACTTCAAAGTCCAATCCTTCTACTTCAATGCTCCCAACGTTAGTTTTTGTATTGTTCGGATATCCCAAGTAGTTGGGTAAATCTTGGGTGATAATAATATCGTCGGTTGTTTTTCGGTACGCATCTACCACCACAGTAATACGGTCATCCAAAAATCCCAGGTCTATCCCGGCATCTATGGTGCGGGTAGTTTCCCATACTAAAAATTGATCTGCTAAGAAATCCTGCGTTACTCCAATGCCAGACACGAAGCTATTACCATCGTAAAAAACCGTATTGACTAGCTCAAACAGTCCTTGATACGGGTAGAAATTAAAGAATTCGTCTCCCTCAATTCGCCTATTCCCGATCTGTTCGTTACCTACCTCGCCATAAGAACCTCGTACCTTGAGAAACGAGATAAAAGTAGGAAGATCAAAGCTCTCTTCCGACACAACCCAACCCAGGGATAACGAAGGGAAGAAGCCCCACCGTTCGTCAGGCGCAAAGCGGGAAGAGCCATCGGCACGAAAGTTAGACTGGAGTAAGTACTTCCCTTTGTAGTTATAACCAATTCGTCCGAAGAAGGAACGGATATTGTTTTCAGAAGTGTTTTGTTCGTTTTGCGTAAGCAGTGGATCACCAAATGCCAATGCATCCAACTCTATTCCTAGATCGCGACTGGTGGTGGAAATACGATCCCAATCAGTGTTTACTTCCTCATAGCCTCCCAGCAGATTAAGTTGATGATCCCCGATAGTCTTGTCGTACGAAACAATCGCTTGGGAAGTAAGGGTTGTTACGTTGGTCTGCCTTTTTTCTAAGCTGGAGACAGACTGAGGCCAAAATTCAGTGGTACTGCCTAGCCGTGGTATATCGGGTGGGGTGAAGAAACGGTCGTATCGGTCAAAGTCAAAGGTTGGAGAAAAGTTTAGCCGCAGCGATAGTGAACTAGTCGGCTTAATGGTTACCCCGATGATACCATTGAGTTGGTTGAGGGTTTGCGTTCGTGATCCACCTTCAATAGTTTGGGCTAAGGGGTTCTCCCCGTCTTTTCCTTCCCCCCATTCGCCATCGGTTCTGATGGCCGAAAAAATACCAGGGTACCGACGAGATAGCGCAATCGGATTCTCCGCTGCACTTTGTATTTGGCGTGCAGGATCGGTAGTATTCGTCCGTTTATAGTAAAGGTCAATGTTAGCCTCTATGATGCTCCCTAAGGTGAGCCCGTTGTTAACCCGGAAAGTAAACCGCTGGAAATCGTTATTGGCGTACATGCCATCTTCGGTCACGTAGCTCATAGAAGCGCGGGTATTCACATTTTGTGAGCCTACCGTCAGTGCTAGGTTGTGGCGATGTCTGGCCGTTGGTACATCACTAAGGATCGCGTCCTGCCAATCGGTATCGGGGTACAGATCCGGGTCTTGGGCGTGTAGCTCATCGTACTGCTCGGTAATTTCCGGATCAAAGGTTTCCCCCCCACCGTCATTGGTAGAGTATTCGGTAGCAATTTCTCGGTAGGTCTTCGCATTTACGTACTCCGGAAGCTCCGTAGGGTAGTTTGACCCAAATTCGTAATCATATTCAATCCTGAGCTGCCCTTCCGTACCTCTCTTCGTTGTTACCAATACTACTCCCGCAGCGGCTCTCGCTCCGTATATTGCCTGAGAAGCAGCATCTTTCAGTACCGTAACCGACTCTACGTCGTTGGGGTTAATGTCGTCTAAGGTCAAACCTTGGATACCATCTACAATTACTAGTGGATCATTTACATTGAGTGAAGTAACGCCTCTAACACGGATGCTGCTACCCTCCCCAGAGCCACCTCCGTCTCGAGTAACAGTAACCCCAGCCACACTTCCTTGCAAAGCATCCGACAATTGAACCGCTTGCCGATTTTCTATGGTCTCAGATGACACTTCGGCCACGGCTCCCGTCAGGTCTTTCTTTTGGGTAGTACCGTAGCCCACTACCACGACTTCCGAGAGCGACTGAATATCCGGTGCCAAGGAAATATTGATTTCAGCACGACCACTGATTTCTTCCTCAATGGTCTCAAAACCAATAGAAGAAAACACCAGCGTCGTTACTTCATCAGCTACCGTTAGCCGATAATTACCATCTATATCGGTAACTGTTCCAATACTAGTCCCTTTAACCAGAATATTAACCCCCGGTAGTGGTTCGTTGGTAGATAGATCGACTACTTGTCCACTAATAGTTTGTTCCACTTGTTTTTTAACTATCCTTAGCAAATTCTTAGCGGGCAACACCACCGAGTTTAACATCGGCTTCTTTGCCCTTTGCTCTTCAGGAGCCAACCGAATCACTCTACTAATATCGTCACGAGGTTGGATAACGTAGTAGCCTTCTTCCAGCTTGCGATAGTTAAGTTGATGTGGGGCTAGTAATTCTGTCAAATTAGCATCTAAATTTTGCTCTAGTGAAAGAGCTTTTTTTACCAGTTTTTCTTTCAGCAGAGCGGGGTCATACGAAATACTTACTTGGTAGTGATCTGCTAACTTGTTTAAAGCCACTGATAAAGATTGCCCTTGATCCTGGTCAACCGCATTACCTGCTCCTGCTACCGGATACTGGTAATCGAGCACTGAATTGCTTGCTAACTTCAGCTGCTGGGTATGACCCGGACTGAACCACAGCAAAAAAGTGAGGTTAGCTACGATAAAAATGTAACATTTGCTCATAGTTTAAGTATATTGGAAGTGAACACTATATATAGTCCGTCGGAATGTTTGCCGCATCCGGCGGATTTTTTATTCTTCTTTTTCTGCAATGTTTATCGACTGTCCGGTTCTGGTGAGCCGTACTGATAAGGTAACCTCTATAGCCGTTAGCATAAGGTCCAATCGGTCAGCAGGAAACTGCCCGCTAAAGGTTCGCTGACTTAACGCCGCACTTGATATATTGACTTCTAATCCGTAGTAGTCTTCAATCATCATCGCTATATCCGAGAGGGAGTGGTTATCAAACCAAAAGCGTTGATTCCGCCAGGCGGTGTAGCTGGCGGGTATTAGATGGTCTTTAGTAAGTTGCTGCCCTTCTTTAGAGAAAGTAACCCAGTCACCAGGCTGCATCTCCACCTCTGATACATCCTCATCCAAGGAAAGTTTTACTTTACCACTGTGCAGCCCCACTTGCGTCTCTCCTCGGCGGGAGAGCACATTAAACTCCGTACCGACTACACGAACAGCTAACTCACTAGTATGTACAATAAAAGGAATACGCTGTCCGGATGTACCTTCGTGGTGATGAATATCAAAAAAGGCTTCTCCTTCCAGCCACACCTCTCGCTTTTCATTCCAGTGGTGGCTAACCCGAAGCGTAGAGTTGGCGTTTAGCTCTACCGTACTTTGGTCGGACAGTAAAATGGTCCGGGTTGTTCCGTACTCCACAGTGTAGACGGTTTCGGCCGATCTTTCCCACCATAAGTAGGCGACCACTATTAGTGCCAGCGAGGCAGCAATACCCGTTGTCCATCTCCAAGCTCTACCAATAGAAGAACTCTGTGAGGTAGTAGCCGGAATAGGAAGCGAGCGTTGCTGGCGAATCTGATGCCAGATTTGATCTTTTTCTTCAGTACTGACGGAGTACTCTTTAAACTGAATTGCTAAAAGTACAGAGCGCGCTTCTGCTACCTCCGTTTGTTTTTCTGGATGTTCAGCTAACCAGTTTTTCCAAAAACGGTCACTGACTTGATCCGGTTGATAAACCCACCTGCGAAAGTAGTCGTCTTCAATAAACGCTTGAACCGAAAAATCTTGATAGCGCATGAACATAGGTTGATACTAGCCTCTACTTATACAAAGGAAGCCAATATCAAATCCGCCCTACTTACCCGAAAAAATAATCAAATTTTTACAATTCGATCATAAATAAGCGGTTATCATTATTACTATTACAAAGAGATGAGTATAATACTATAAATATAGTACCTCAGTAGTGGAGCTGTTTATAGTGAGTTGTGTTAAGTTGATCCGAATAACCAATCTAACAAAACAACCATCCCCAGAAAAAAGGGAAAAGTGATGCTTTTGCGAAGAGTTTGTAGTGCTTTACCTACCAAGTTCCGGGCGGTCTTAACCTCTATTGTGAGCAAATCAGCAATTTGCGGATAAGTCAAGCTCTCGTAAAATAATAAAAAAATCACCTCTCGTTGGCGAGGAGATAAAGCATTAACGGCTTGTTGTATTTTTTCTTTACTTTCAGTTGCCCTTTGAGAAGAAATGATATTCTCTTCGATAGATGAAACAATCTCAAATGGGGGAGTTTGTGCTACTAGTTGTTGGCGTTTACGTAATTTTTTTTCCGAGCGGGCAATACTCCGCTTTAGCGACTTAAAAAGATAGTATTTAATAGAACTGGTATCACTTAACTCTTTTTTAGATTGCCATAGCGTTATAAATACTTCCTGAACGCAGTCCTTGACTTGTTCCCGGTTTGGACAAAACTGCCGGCCGTAATTATATAGCACCGGAAAGTAGGTAGTATATATATAGTGGTAGGCTTCTTCATTGCCCTGCTTAAAGTTAGTCCAAATCTGAGTATCAGAAAGCGTTTGTGAAGTTTGAAGGGATTCTGTGTTAGGTTGAGTAAATGGTAAAGCCGACATATGGCTGATTTTTATAATGCACAGCTTGAAGCTTTTAAAATATAGTCTCTTACAAAGTAGCTATTTTTTTTAAATTCTCAACTATTGCCCATAAATACCATTGAAATGAGAGATTTTCATCTATCTTCTCTCCCTTTTACTTTACTATTACCACTGCTTTAAGAGCTTGTAGGGCACGTACTGGTACACGCTCAGATAGCTCACGTAAGCTTCCACGCTCTCTCCGTATTAGATAGGCGCGTTCACCCCTTCGGGATACCCCATTGCTCATGTGAGCCGTAAGGGCACTGGCTATTGTACTGATTGTATTGTGTGGAGATGGGCATAAATGGCGGAATATCTACCACCTGACGCTTAGAGACAAGATGGACGGGCTGACTTTGAAGCCCATGGCCACATCGCCGGCAGTAATGCGGAATTTATCGTTCATTATCCACAATTAGGGATTTTTCCCGTAACTTTAAACTCTCTCTATGGGTTCCTGAGTAGTTACTAAAATCTAACCGCGCTCTAAGCGATTGATTTTTGATCAGGCTTCTTTCCCAATCACCATTTGCTTGGTGATGCCCGCGCGCCGCATACGGTACTCGAGGGTAGAGGGGGGCACTCCTAGCACCTCGGCCGCTCCGTGTTTTCCACTGATTTTGCCCTGGCATCGCTTCAAGGTTTCAAAGATAAGTTCGGTCTCCGCTTCCTGTAGGGTTTTAAACATAAAAGCGTGCTCCTGCTTAGCTGTCGTTTGCCGGGCACGATCCAATGCCAACTGCAGCGGCTTGCCCGATTCGGAAAGTAGCACTGAGCGCTCTATGACCTGCTCTAGCTCCCGTACATTGCCCGGCCAGGGATAACTGTTTAATAAATTTGCTGAGGCTTTCGTAATGCCCTTCAATCGCTTCCCGGTTTTATGCTCGTATTTCTTTAGAAAATAGTCGGCTAACGCTTCTATATCTTCGCCGCGTTCTCGCAGCGGCGGAAGCTCAATGGGAAAGATACTGAGGCGGAAGTAGAGATCCGACCGAAAATTTCCTTCCTTGACTTCCTCTTCCAGGTTACGGTTAGTAGCGGCAATAATTCGGGTGTCGATCCGAATGGTTTTATTTCCTCCCAATCGCTCGAACTCTTTCTCTTGAATCGCCCGTAGTAACTTGGGTTGTAGCTCTAACGGTAGCTCCCCAATTTCATCCAGAAACAAAGTACCTTGGTGGGCTAACTCAAACTTTCCGATACGCTGTGATATGGCACCCGTGAAGGCTCCTTTTTCGTGACCAAACAGCTCCGACTCAATCAACTCTCGGGGGAGTGCCGCGCAATTCACTTTGATCAGGGGCTTGGATTTTCTTTCGGAAGCATTGTGCAAGGCTCGAGCCACCAGTTCTTTTCCCGTACCAGTCTCACCCAGAATCAGTACGGTGGTGTCCGTATTGACCACAATTTTTACTTTTTCAAACACCTGCTGCATAACAGCACTGGTGCCCACCATTTCTTCAAAGTTGTATTGTTGTATTACCTCCTCTTCTAAATAGTTTTTCTCTTCTTTAAGTAGGCGGTTCAAGCGGATTACTTCTTCATACCCCAGTAGCTTTTCCATAGAAAGGACAAAAGACGATTGAATACGTTCGAGAAGTGAGATATGGCGTTCCTGATAAGCACTTGCTTCCTTATGATAAAAAGAAATATAAAACCGCTCATTATTCACAGTCAGTGGGGCTACCATAAAACTGTTCACCCCGAATGCTTCGTGGATTCCTTTTTTTACCGAATCAGTTTTTACGCTTTTTAAGTAGTCTTTAAAAGTACCGATGGTTATATCATCCAATAGCTTATTTTGTACCTGATGTTTAAACGCGTCCTTGTTCAACCCGGTCATCTTCAAAAAGGCAGGAATAGAAATAGAGCGGTATTCATCACTACCTATCCGCTCAAAACCGAAGTTAATATCGTCCATTCTCTTGCCCATCATACCAAAAGAGATTAAATGAAACGGGATAATATTTTGCAGGGCACGAGCCACTAATAGCAGCCGGTCTTCCCAGGTTTTTCCACCATTGAGAGCGTTGATTACGGCGATTTGCAGCACTTTTTCCCGTTCGCGCTGTTGGACTTCCTCACTGGCCAGTGATTTTTCCAGCGATTGCGCAAAAGAAGGGGCAATACGCTTGAACATCTCAACGTGTTTCTGATGATAGCTGTTTGATTTTTTACTGTTGATATAGATATAAAAAGGCGCATTGTCTACTTGCATGCGTACTGCCAGCACGCTTTTTAGACCCAGTAATTCCAATGACTTTTTACGAATGGGGTTGAGGTACTGTCCTGATTCAGCGTGCTCCTTTATTTCTAAAATAAAGGGCAGTTGGCCTTCCTCTTCCTTTAGTACTTTTTCAAAAGCTTTCAGGTTCAAATTAGTCTTGTTCAGAAAATCCATGAGGGTCACTTTCCGGTATTCACCAGGGTCTGTTTTTTCAAAACCAGTAGAGATCTCGTACATTCCTTCCTTCGCATAATGGAAACCGATGAAATCAGCCGGGAAAATTTGACTGAGTACGTGCGCAAATTTTTTCTGTCGGCTTTCCCAGTTCGTTTCTTTGTTCAGGCTGTCAATCAGGGCAATCTGCACGCTCTTTTCTAGGTGGCTTTGCTGTATCGCTTCATTGGCCAACACATTGCTTACGGCTATCGATAGTTGTTCAGAGATGGCTTGGAACAGCGGAAAGTCTTTTTCGGTGTAAAACCCTTTTTGCTTTGACCAGAAGCAGAGCATGCCGACGACCTCCCCACCTTGCTTCATAGGGCCACCCAATATTTGAGTAAGCCCCTCTTCTTTCAGCCTTTTGTAATGCGGATGACCTGGATATTCCTCCATCAGGGAGTCTAATGACTTCGTTAGTGGTCCGTGCTCCATAAAATGATCAATACCCGGATCGCGATCTAACCACCCCTCCACGTAATAGTCTAAAAATATCCCAAACTGCTCATCAACAGCCAAATCTCGCTGGTACTTTCGGGTTTCATCGTAGACAAATACGCCGAGGTCATCGAACGGAAAAATGGGTTTGATATTTTCTACGATGGTTCTGAACAGATCCTTACGGTCTTTAATAGCAGCAACCGCTTCGCTAATGTCCAGTAGCGTTTCTTTGAATTGCTTTTCTTCAACTAATTGTTCGTTGGCAATAATATTGTTCAACGCCACGCTTAACTGATCACAGATAGATTTGAATTGAGGCAGGGATTGATCAAAAAAATCTTCGGTTTTACTCCAGAAATAGAGTAAGCCGATAGTTTGACCCCCGTGATTGAGAGCCGCACCGATGACACTTTTAAAATTACGTATCTCAGGGTTTTGAAAATGGGGATGATCCAGTTTTTCATAAATATCGGCTCCCATTACAATAAGCTTGTGATCTATGACATGTTTACTTGCCCCAGTGATAGGCATCCAACCTCCAAGCCCGTCTTCCTTGAGTGCGGCATTAATGCCAATATCGTAACAGTAGTCTACCACCAAGTCACGCTCCATTTGCCGATCTAGGTCTAGGTGAAATAAGCCAGCATCATTAAAGGGAAAGACTTGTTGCAAACGGTCGAAGATAGCACGCACCAATTCCGGACCGGTATTGATATTGGCGATGGATTCAGTGATCTTGAGTAGGTTTTCCGTCTTTTGCTTTTCTTCTAAGACCTGCTCGTTGGCCAGAATATTCGCTACTGCAACGGAAATCTGCTCGGCGATTGACTTAAAAAACGTGGTGTGTTTTTCGGTATAGAAATTTTCTTCGGTAGAAGTAAAACAGAGCATACCAAAGATTTTTCCACCAGAAACGAGAGGTCCGCCGATGAGCGATTTCAGGCCCCCTTCTACCATGTACTGGTGTTGCGGATGCGGTGCATTTTTATCCAGTTGCTCTACGGAGATAGCCGTTGGTCCATTTTCCATCAGCCACGCTACTGAGGTGCCTTTGTGCGGGAATAACGTGTGCTTTCCTAGTACTTCTTCTATAAGTCTTTGTGATACTGGTTGGTCAAAAGCCGACGAATCAATAAGCTCATAGTGCATGTCACCGGTGTCATCCAGTGTAAACAATCCAAATTCATTAAAGGGGAATACAGGCTTAATGGTGTCAAAAATGGTTCTGTAGAGCTGTTGGGTGTTATTGACCGAGGCTACGGCTTCGGTAATTTGAAGCAGGGTATTGCTAAAGTTTTTTTCTTCGATCAACTGCTCATTGGCCAGTACATTGCTAACGGCCACAGCCAGTTGGTCGGCAATGGCCTGAAAGAGAAGAAAATGCTTTTCACTGTAAAAGTCTTTTTCCTTATACAGGAAACATAATAGTCCATTAAAATTTGATCCTGATGTAAGTGATCCGGCTATCATCTGTACCAAGCCTTCTGCTTTTATAGCTTCCCACTGGGGGTTAGGGTAGATTTTAGATTGTTCTTCGACATCAAACAGGGCGGGTTGCTTTATGTAGATCCAACTCTTTGGATTATGGCCTGCGTAGGGCCATGGTCCCAAAAGGTTAGAACGGGCAGCGCTATCCTGCAAAGTATCCAGTGTTCCCTCATCCAGTATTTCCCAAAAAATATCTTTTTCTTTATCGATGACAAAAAGACCAGCATGGTCGAAAGGAAAAATAGATCGTACGTGGTCGAAAATAACTTTCAATAACTCCGGGCGGCTGTATGTTTTAGCCACTTCTCGCGTGATGCGGAAAAGCATATCCTTAAACTGCTTTTCTTCCAGCAGTTGTTCATTAGCCAATATATTACTCACCACTATGGCAAGTTGATCACTAATACTTTTAAAAAGCGGGAAATCGCTTGTTCTAAAATTTCCACTATTGAGTGAGTTCAGACAAAATATACCAAGGGTTTTCCCTTGTACCCGAAGAGGGGCAACTAAGCTTTCTTCAAAACCAATTTTTTTGAGTACAGGTACCTGGGGATAATTGGGAAACTTCTCAAATAAATCCCTAAAGTTCAAAACTTGAACATCATTGGTTTCAACCAGCTGCTCCAGCATCCATCCTACTGCACTCTCCTGATGAGGTATTTTATCGGGCTGGTTTTCAAAATGATGAATATTCGCTTCGGAAGGGCTTATCTCGGGCATGGTTGCGGCCCAATCTATATGGTAGTTTTCTTCCTCGTTGATAACAAACAGTCCTACGTCATAGAATTGAAATGCAGGCTGGAGCTTCTCCACGATTGTTTTAAGCAGTTGCTTTTTATCAGCTACTGAGGCAATAGCCATATTAACATCCAGTAGCAATTGATAATCCTTCTTATCCATAGACTTAATGTACATTTATTTAGGTGCGTATTGGACACCCCCATTATTGGGTATAAAAATTTGAGAACTCTCAACTATTGGGGAGTATTGTAAGAACCCCCGAGCAGGCAATTGGTTATATGATTGTATTTAAATAGCTTAATATCAACAATTTACTTATGATTGTTGATCTTTCGTATTCATCGGCACCGCAGTTGATTTAGCACGAGTAAATCAACTGCTGTTTGCTATGGATAAGCTAGGAACAATATCATTGGTAGAAGAAATCTATAAACACCCCTCGCAGGTGCCTATTCACCGAAACCCGGTGCTGTTGGTAATTACGTACTTCGACATAAATCAGAGTACCCAACAGAACTTTTTCTTTCGCTTTCGTCACGATCACCACTCGCGAAGCAGTCCGCTGCTCTTGGGCACCGAAAACGGAAGTTGTGGGGAGTACCTTTGTCAACCTGGCCCGTCATTAGTATTCAAGGAGCTTGGGTGCCTCACCGATACCCTGAGTTGCCTGATCTCCATTCATTTGGTGAAAGAGCTCCGAGCCAACGGACACGCCGATGTCAACCACGTACATCATATGGCCATCTCGCTGATGAGCTATCTGATGAAAAAATATCAGGATTTCAAACTCCGGGAGCAGCAAAATAATACGGGGGGCATTGCACCCTTTCGCCTTCGCAAGATCGAGGAGTACGTCCTCAACCATATCTCTTCGCCCATTGCAATTGCCGAACTGGCCGAGATTGCGGGCACCAGTGTTTACTATTTCGTTCGCATGTTTAAGCAGTCAACTGGAGAAACGCCTCACCAGTACATTGCCCGTCACAAAATTAATCGGGCTAAGGAGCTACTCACCCAAACGGATATGAAGATTATTCAAATTGGTTTGGAGGTGGGCTTTGACGATCCGGGACACTTTACCCGGGTGTTCAAGCGGCTCTTGGGGGTAACCCCATCAGGTTTTCGTAAGGTGCTACGAACGTGAGAGTGCCAATATCAACGGAGTAGGCTAACGCTGAAGATATAGTGCAATAAATACCCATCTCAACAAAATAGTCTCAGAACATCGCTGGGAAGATCGCTTCTTTTGCTTAAGTAACCTGCTTACGGGTACCATGAACCTAAGGGATCATTTACAACCCAACAGCACTATTAAAAAATTTAACAAAAGAAATTCAATTGTAACATTTAAAACAATTCACGCTATGAAAATGGTAGTTCAAAAATTCTCGAAGGAGCAACTCGTCAGAAACTGGACAGTAATAGGCACTGTGTTACTGGTAGCGTCAGTAGCTCAACCCATTGTATCATCTTTTCTGAGCGACATTCCGCCTGAGGAGCTTCTGTCGCCTATGACCACCATGATGAACGGTCGCCCTATGCCCGAAGAGGTCACCTCACTATTTGCCGGGGTGTTTTCTAACATTGAGTTTTCTTTGGCGTTCGCCGCGCTGAAATTGCTATTGGGATCATCCATTCTTTTAGCCGTTCGCTCGCTGGAAAAATCATCCTGGGCTAAGAAAATCCTTGAAGGGGCTTCTATTTTTGGGATAGCCGCTTTTGTTGGCATTGGCCTTTTCTTCGTTTATTCTTCATTTGTAATTGCCAGTGTTATGGAAATTCCGGTGGTAATGACAATAGCCATGAGTTTGATGGGCCTCGTGGTAGCCTACTTTCCCGCCCGGTGGCTCTGGGGAAATTACGTTAGCCTTCGGCAGCAACCACTGGTGGCCGTCTCTTAACGCCAATAACACCTTGGTTCATATTATTGATACATAGCACAACCCTATTATTATGGAAACTACCGACATTGGTATTCACGACACCAACCGCGAAAGCGTAGCGTATCTGCTTAATATGCTACTGGCCGACGAGCATATACTGTATCTCAAAACCCGAAATTATCACTGGAATGTGAAGGGAATGCACTTTCAGTCGCTGCACGGATTTTTTGAAACTCAGTACCAGGAACTGGAAGAAATGATTGACCAAATTGCGGAGCGAATCCGGGCCATTGGTCACTACGCTACGGCCGCCATGAAGGACTACGTGAAACTAGCTCGCCTGCTGGAAACTAATCACGTAGACGGCTCAGCCGAAACCATGCTTCGTAATCTCCTGCAAGACCACGAAACGATTATCCGTATCCTACGGAAAGACCTGGTAGAAGAGGCAGATAAATACCGCGACGTGGGCACCAGCGACTTCGTGACCGGCCTTATGGAACGACACGAAAAAATGGCCTGGATGATTCGCTCGTATCTGGGATAAAGCAACAGATAGATGAAGAAGAATCAAAATATCCGGAAGCACCAGTATATGCACGATCTGCGTAACGTAATCGGCAGTATACTTTCCCTAAGTGACTTATACAGCCAGGAAGTTGACCGACAGGCTGTCGGTTTGTCTATTGACTACCCTAACCTGATTCGTAGCCAGTGCCAACAAGCCCGAGAACTGATGGACTGCTTCTGTGAGGAACAGCAAAGCAACGAAGTGTCGCAGTTCTCGCCAACAGCAAAATTGCAGCTCCGCCCCCGCAACCTAGTCGCTTACCTTTCGAAAAAAACGGCTCTGCTGCGAGCTACTACTGCCCGGCACAAGCTGTATTTTTCGTCCGTATTGCCCAATGGCTCTCTGCTCGTCAATATAGATCCGGTGCAGTTCGACCGCATCTTACTCAATCTGCTTTCTAACGCGGTAAAATTTACGCCCGAGGGGGGAAAGATTGAGCTATTAGCCGAACGTCAAAACGATCAGATCAGCGTACGGATGAGCGATACCGGGGTAGGAATGAATGCGGCCATGCTACGGCATCTGTTTCTCCGATATACCAAAGCGGCTCGTTCCGGTCTGCGTAACGAACCCTCTCAAGGGCTAGGCTTATATATTGTCCGCCAGCTTGTAGCGCAACACGGCGGCACTATCTCGGTAGCTAGCCAGCCTAACCAAGGTTCCTGTTTTGAAATACTGCTCCCTGCTCTTGAGTCGCAAAACTAGTATTGTAGTCGAAGTAACCCTAAAGGACGTTGGAAACCCCACCGCGAACGTGACGGTAAGCTAAGAACACCTCGGGAATCACCGTACAAGGGAGCTTCGATTGACCGTTATTTTTCACTTTTTATTATCAACTTTTATTCTAAAAACTATGAAACGATTTGTTTATTTTACGTTACTCATGGCCATTGCTTGGTCTGAAAGCACCGCTCAAACCTACGATTCTACCAGCGGTTGGAGGCACTCTTTTTACATGGGCATCTCCACTCAACTCATTGACATTGATGGGCTGAATGTAGCTCTTGAAGAAGCGCAGCTTGCTGAATTAAACCCAACCATGCTTGGGTTTTCGGTGGGCACCGCCATACGCCAGCGGAATCAAAACTCTTATGCTACCGGCGTACTGTCCTACATGATGCTTGCAGATGATCATTCTGACGACCTGCGGAGCAGCCAGATCAACTACTTGGATTTTTCAGTTTCCGGTCAATATGATATTATAGCCAACCCGAAATGGCTGGCCTATCCCTACCTGAGTGTCGGAACCGGAATTGGGTTTCTCAGTGTCTCGGAGGTATCCGGTGAGGCATCGTTTGAGAGTGGACTTAGCAATTTGGGGACAGACGACCTAGACATCAAGCGATATAATACCGGTTTTATGATTAACGGTGGCTTAGGTGTAGGGGCAGAACGCCAAGTCCTCCTGCCTGGCATCCGAAGTTTCGTTGGGCTTAGTGCTGGGTATGAGATCAGCAGTAGCGAAAAATGGCAACTGCGTAGCACCTCACGCTATTTGGAAGATAGCCCAGCGTTCCAAACCAGTGGCTGGTTATTTGAGCTTAGATTTCGGGTAGAATACGATCCTTCTTCTAAACGAGACACGTTTGGAAAATCCCGTGGCCCGTTCAAGTTCTTCCAGTAATCCTTGCTTACCTACAAAATCAATGACCCGACAAGGTAAGCGGAACACGGGAGAGTGCTCGTTTACCAACCTTCACCTACAATATTTTACCTGACTATGGAAACCTTACAAGAGACTCTTGACAAGATTGAGATATTTCAGCTGGCCTATAAGTTTGCTGATGCTGCCAACCGAAAAGATGGTAAGATGTTTCAGTGCCTTTGGGACCACCAGCAAGCGGTGTGGATCATTGGCCCGCCAATCAATGCCTTGTTCAGTGGCCGCGAGCAAATGGGAACCTCGTTAGTTCAGATGCTCAACCGATGGGAATTTTTCGTTCAGATGGTCTCTGGGGGCGTTGTGGAAGTGCACGGTAGGGAGGCTTATGCCCGCTTTTATATCCACGAAGTGGCAAACTCAAGGGAGAGCCAGGGAAACAATAATTTATCGATGTACGAGGATGAACTGATTAAGAAGGATGGTTTTTGGTTCTTTACCAAACGAACCTACCATACGATCTTCCAGTCCGCCGAACGGCAAGTGGGTGAAGTAATTGGCGTTCCTGAAGTACCCAACTGGATACGGACTGCTTCCCTGGCTAGCCGCCAATGACCCGGAAAGCGCAAGAATGTCCGAGAAAGAGTCACTTATTTGAAGTTTATTAGAGAATATTCTGATAAACTTCTAAGGTGCATGACGACACGAACCTCGGGGGTAAATAATTATCAGAATAAGGTTTATTGAGTAAAGAAACATAACTAACAAAATCTAATAGTATGGCTATTCTTGTAAGAAACACGATTTCGCCCTCTTGGAGCGACCGGTTGAATCAGTTGATGCTTCATGACCCAATGTGGAAGAAAATGCATCCTGACCGTATTTCACCTCCTGCCAACATCGTTACGCAAGAAGATCGTTACGAGGTTGAGCTTTCTATTCCTGGCATGAATAAAGAAGACCTAGAAATTTATGTAGATCACGACGTTCTACATATCTCCGGTAATCATCAGGAAGAAGCATCCGCCGACCGAAAGTACGCGCACCAGGAATTTGTGCGAACCTCCTTCCATCGCTCATTTACGCTACCGGCTAACTTGGAAGATAACCAAGTTGAAGCTCACTACGACCAAGGAGTGCTTCGGGTAGTTTTATACAAAAAGGAGACTCACCACCACGAAAGAAAAAAAATTGAAATTCAGTAGGCCGGGGGTGGTTCTAACTTTATGAAATTGCTTAGCTAATTTTCGCACCAGCTATTTCTTTAGTAAAACAATGGCCGATGCGCTGGCGGGTGGATTTCAGCGGGTGATTCTTACGCTTGATCGCTTCCAGCAAGCCTCTGCAAGCCACCCTAGAACCCATGAAATTACCCGGGCGGGACATACCTAACGTAGATATTTTGAGTCAGTGCTCAGCTATCCGCAACAACGTGCTGTCCTGACAAGATCGTCCCAGCAAGCCCGCCGATTTACCCCTTTCTTTATAACATATTCTTTTAAAACAAAATTAAGCAGTCACTTAATCTATTTTTGCTATGAACGAAACAAATGCCACCGACCAATTGGCCATTATGGCCCTGACCGCCACCTTTGAACGCGCCTTCGATCTGGGAGACCACGACCTGCATATGAGCACCTGGCACGACGAACTGAAGTTTGAGAGCCAGTTTGGGAATTACGACAACCATCAGGATTACCGCGCTTGGCTGGTTGGCTTCTACGAACAGATGAAAGAACGGGGCGGTACCCGTCACCTGATTACCAACCACGAGATTAGTGTGCAGGGAGACTCTGCCGAAATGATGTGTTACCTGACGATCTTGAGCCAGAGGGAGGTCGTTGTTTTTGCTACCGCCATGTTCGAGGACCGGCTGGTCAAGGTAGACGGGCAGTGGAAGTTTACCCACCGAAAGCTTCATGTTGACCAACAGTTTCCGTGAAGTACTCAGTCAACATCCGCAGTACGAGAACATTTGCTAGCCAGGATGAGAAACAAGCGTGGCTTGACCGTCTGCAACAGATTGCCGAAAAGTACCAAGACACGCTAGAAATTAAGCTGATAACCAGTGAAGAGAACGACGCCCCTTCTACGGTGAGCGTTGTTCTCTCCCCAAAAATCGAACAAGACCGTAGCTACTCTCCTGCCCGACTATGCCAGGATAATCAGTAGAAGATAATTGTACCTATCAGCAAAAATTCGCCAAAAAATGACTAATAAGAAAATAGTACTAGCCGGAGCCACCGGCCAACTCGGCAGCCTAATTGCCGCAGAATTATTGAAAGACCCTCACATCACGTTAGAAGTACTCTCTCGTCAGCATTCGGAACAGACCGATGTGCTTGCCCGGCAGGGAGCTACCATTCACGTGACCGACTACACCGACTTGCATCCAATAAAGTCCGCTTTTGAGGGTACCTTTAGTGTAATATCAGCCTTGCAGGGTGACGAATCAGTCATTGTAGATGCTCAACTGAGGCTGTACCAGCAAGTCATTGAAGCCGGATGCCAATGCTTTATTCCTTCTGATTATTCCTTTAACCTCTTTGCGTTGGAGAAAGGAGAAAACTGGCTATCCGACATCCGTAGAACATTCGCTCAGCAAGCCACAGCACTCAACGCGCCTACCCAACTGGTACACGTTAACAATGGCTGTTTTTTAGATACCCGAGTACTGTTTGGCTTCCTTGGAGCGGTTGATCTGAAATCCCGCACGGCAAACTATTGGGGCGACGGTCAGTTTCCGCTGGACTTCACCACCTTTGCCGATACAGCGGCCTACACCGCCCAAATGGCTACCGACGAACGAGACATGCCAAATAAATTTTACGTAGTGGGTGATCGGTGTAACTTTCACGAATTGGTAGCCTCGTTAGAAAGAGAAACCGGGCAGGCATTTAAAGTAATCCACAATGGTTCAATGGATGAATTAGATCAAACGATTGCGCGCCGTATTCAGAAAAGCCCGAACAACCTCTTCTCCTTCATACCGCTAATGTACTACCGAGCTATGCTCAACGGCAAGGGAAGTTTACCAACAACTCATAATCATCTGTTTCCCGAAATTCAACCTACGGGAGTAGCAGCGTACATTCGGCATATCGTTCGTCCGTTGGTAGCCTCACCCGCAACAGCAAGCTCGCAGTAAAACAATCAGTGGCAACAAAGTGCAAGTAGGACAAAATTCTCCTGGAATCCGGAGTAGTTTTGCCGGTTCTTGAGAAGAAAATCACCCTAACATTATGAAACTATTAATCACCGGAGCCACCGGCTTTGTCGGACGGCACGTAGCTCAGGCATCATTAGCGAAAGGACATCAGGTAACGGGTATCGTGCGAAGTAGCGACCAGGCAAAAACGCTGAAGGCACAAGACATTGAGTCCGTGGTGAGCGATTTGTCAGAGACTGATTTGCTCCGCCAGCTTACCCGGGCAAGCGATGGGGTAGTCCACGCTGCTGCCGCCAATAGTCCTGATTGGGAAGAAACGAACCATCGAGTGGTCACTACGTTCCTGGATGCGCTTGAGGATACGGGGAAACCACTGGCCATGCAAGGGGGCACCATGGTGTTTGGCGATACCGGAGCCAGCCCGCTGGCGGAAGAAGCGGCTACGTTCAACGGTCCCCCACCCTTGCAAGGCCGCATCGCGCTGGAACGTCAGTTCCTGGAAGCCTCTCAGCGGGGCATTCGCCCTCTCATGATTTACGGAAGTTACGTATACGGTGGCTCAGGAGCTGCTATTCCTTCTATCATGAAAGCCGCCGCCCAATCCAGCGGTTACAGTGCCTACGTAGGTGAAGGGGCTAACGGCTGGGCAAGTGTGCATATTCGCGACTGGGCCGATTTGTTTGTACTCGCCCTGGAAAATCCGCAGGCACAGGGAGCTTACTTTGCGGCTACTGAGGTTAACTCCTTGAAAGAGATTGCTACCATCATAGATGAGGCTACTGAGCAGTCATCGGGCACCCGATCGGTTTCTCCGGAACAGGCGCAAGCATTGTGGAGCTTCTTTTCCCAGCCTTTATCGTTCATGAACCAGCGTTTTTCGGCTGAAAAAGCAATCACTACGCTGGGGTGGCACCCTAAGTATTCACTAGAAGCTTCTACACTGTAATTCCTTGGTTCACTATGTATATCAAAAGAAACTTAAGCCTCGATTTACTGCTACGCTACTCTTGGCCCATACTCACGCCGGCTCTGCTTTGGGCAGCGATGGTGCTATCGGCCTATCACCTGCTGGGGTGGACGTTCCTGAGCTTTAGCTTTCAGCCGATCACGGTCATCGGCATTGCCGTTTCGTTTTTGATTGGCTTCAAGAACAACCAGAGCTACGACCGTTTTTGGGAAGGACGTAAAATCTGGGGAGCCATTGTCAACTATAGCCGTACCTGGGCCAATCAGGTGCTTCATTTGGTGACCAACCTGGAAAACAGTGCTATTGCTAAAGAAGAATTGGCTCACCACCATCAGGTATTAATTCATCGGCACATCGCCTGGCTACACGCTTTACGCATTCAACTGCGCCAGCCTGTTTCATTTTCGCTGAAGGAAAATAAGCTGGTAGAACAATTTATGGATCGTCATCGGAATAATGAGTTGATCTGCGAGACAATCGCACCCTACATTAGCGAAACTGAGGTAGAAGAAGTGCGTCACCGTCGCAATGTGGCTACCCATCTGGTTAAAAACCAGGGAAGGTACCTTCGGGCATTGCGAAAAGAAGGCTTGGTTAACGGATTCGACTTGTTAATGCTGATGAAGTGTCTGGAAGAGTGTTACAATTTTCAGGGCCGGTGCGAACGTATCAAGAACACGCCTTTTCCCCGGCAGTATGCCTTCTTTGGCAAAGTGTTTACGTATATTTTCGTATTACTGCTTCCTCTTGGCTTACTGGATGTTTTCATCGGTTCATCGGCTACAGCCTCGCCAATGCCCAGCATAGATATTTTTCTATTCTTAATTGTCTCAGTGCTGACCACTTGGATATTCTTGACCTGGGAGCTGGTGGGCAACAACAGCGAAGACCCTTTTGAAAACCGCAGTAGCGATGTTCCGATGACGGCACTCACCCGAACCATTGAAATCGATTTGCGAGATATGCTCGATGAGTCGGAGCTTCCCGAAAAGCTACAGCCGAAGGACAATATTCTTTACTAAACCCTAATCATGATGGCTATCACCTGCGTTGACGCTTACCGAACGTTAAGAAAAGGAAATGAAAACTACGTTACCGGACAATCTACTCACCCCAATACGGATATTAGTGCTCGGGAGAAAGTGGTAGACGGACAACATCCGTTCGCGGTTGTGCTCTGCTGCTCTGATTCTCGGGTAGTCCCCGAACTCATCTTTGATACCGGCATCGGCGACCTGTTCGTCATTCGGGTAGCAGGTAATGTGCTCGATGATGCCATCATTGCTAGCATTGAGTACGCAGTTGCTAACCTAGGCTCCTCACTGGTCGTGGTGCTCGGACACGAAAAGTGCGGAGCAGTGACCGCAGCGGTTAACCAAGTAGCAGGAGGGCACTTGATTGCGCTGACTGATAAGATTAACCCGGCTATTGATCAAGCGCAGCAGCAGGATGGTGATTTGGTCGACAACAGCATTCGCCAGAATGCCATCAATATGGCCGAACAACTACAGAAATCAGCCCCGGTGCTTCGCCCTCAATACGAAGCAAAAACGCTAAAAATACTGCCCGCTTACTACGCCCTGACCACGGGAAAAGTCGCCTTCCTCAAAGGTTAGTTATGATCTACCGCCTCTATCTATTGATTACTTTCAGGCGAAGACTTTGATACTACATACGCAATGAAATTACAAGATAAAACAGTGGTTGTGGGGGGAGGCACCGGGGCGGTAGGCGAAGGCATTGTGAAAGCTTTACTATCGCACGGTGCGACGGTCATCGTTCCAGCGCGTTCATCCGAGAAGGAAGAAAAACTGCGACAATACGTTGCTCCAGTCAACACTGGCTCGCTAGCCACTTACGCGTACGATATTGGGCAAATTGATCAGGCCGAAGCGTTCCGCGAAGTAGTACTTCGCGCATTTGGTCGTATTGATATGGTGGTAGCTAGCTTGGGCGGCTGGTCAATGGGCTACGACTTGGTGGATACGCCCCTGGCAATGTGGAACAATGTGCTGCATAATAATTTGACCACCCACTTTGGGTTCGTGAAAACGTTTATTCCGGTTCTCAAAAAGCAAAACGACGGTTTGTACATCAATATCAACGGAGGGGCGCAGGAAAACATCGCTCCATTGGCTGGGGCTATGACTATCATCTCTTCGGCGCAGAACCGGATGGTAGAAGTATTGCACCACGAAGCAAGGGAAGCCAACTACCGGGTACGATCCGTCGCCGCATTTACGCCCGTTCGCACCCGGGCCCGCGGTAGTGCCGTCGATTCCAGCTGGGTCAGTGCCGAAGACGTAGGAAACCACATAGCGAAACTCTACCTCGGCACAGTTAAGCCCGACCCGGTAGTGTACTTTAGATAAGGATGAAAAAATTAAGAATTTGGCAATGGGGTAGTAAATCGTATTATTGGGTTGACCGCGCGGCGAACCGCCAAAACATCAATAATATGCTCACTTGTCCTCATTGCCCAAGTAGCAAGATCGTAAAGAAGGGATTTACTTCCTACGGAAAGCAAAATTATCTGCCATTCTTGCCAACGCCAAGCCGTAGAAAGAACGGATTCTGTACGTTTTAAGCGGGAAGAAATACTACAGAGTCTGCTACTAGAGTGCATCTCATTACGGGCGATTGCCCGCACGCTAAACGTCAGTCTGGGTTGGGTAGTCAAACGTGCTAAACAATACTGGCAATCGGTTGATAAAGCGCTTCCCGTTGGACGACTAGAACAGCCTGAATTAGCCCTCTATTGCCTAGAGGCGGATGAAATGTGGCGGTCCGCCGCGCGGTCGTTTGTAGGAGCCAAAGACTGTCCCGAATGGATATGGCCACTATGGAATGGCTGGCGATCGAGCGACGTAGTAGACTCGTGGTGGGTTTTCACCTTGGGGGGCGTGACCAAGAAGGGGCCTTTGGTCTGTGGTTAAGTGTTCCTAAAAAGCTCAGAAAGAAGGCATTATGCTTCACCGATGATGGGGAGGCCTATGTGCCTGTGTTCGCTAAAGGCCAACCGGGCGCCGGAGCGCATCAGCGCGAAGGGAAGTGGCAAACTAGGATAATAGAACGTCCGCTCGGCGGTCCGATCAATAATACGGTTCGTCAGCGGTGTGCCCGGTGAGTCCGTAAAACATTATCTTTCTCTAAAAATTGGGAAGATCATTATTTGGCGATCAAATATTTCCTAGTTCACCGGGCGTCGGTCGCTATAATCTTGAGAGGTTGGCAAAAAAACCATCCTTATGTTGAATACACTACCATCTTTTGTACTGAGGTTTATTTTAAATATATTACAATCGACAATTGGCTAGTTAATCCCTCTGAACATGGTAGATGGTTCCGACTCCGATCATATCCTCTGGCAGCAGATGCGACAGGGAAACGATTTGGCCTTAGGACATCTTTTCGATCGCTACGTGACAAAGTTGATTAACTACGGTAAGCTTACTACACCAGATACTGGGTTAGTAGAAGATAGTATTCAAGATGTATTCGTTAATCTGTGGACTACCCGAAAGAGTTTAAGCCAAGCAAGCTCAGTTAAAGGCTATTTGTATGCGTCTCTCAGAAGAGTAATCTTACGTAAAATTAACCATCAAAAAACAGAAAATAGCCTTCCTAATCAGTTAGATTCTTGGGGCGCGGTTGAAGACTCTTACGAACAATGGATTATCAAGCAGCAAAAGAAGAGTGCTACTCAACAGGCGGTTGCTCAACTGTTACAAACACTTACACCTCAGCAGAAGAAGGTGATCTACCTAAAATTTTACGAGCAACTTACTTACGAAGAAATAGCCAATACCCTTCAGCTCAATATTAAAACTGTTTATAACATTGTATCCTCCGCACTACAGCGATTACAAAAGGCTCTAAACGAGACCCCCTCACTAAATACTGCTCTCTTTGAGGCAGGCTCATGGTTAGGATTATTCACACTATTGGAGCAAAGCATTAGCACCATCTGCAATTAAAAAATGCTAATAACTTGCCATATTTATTGCTAGCAAGCATTTATTATAGCTCTGATATTAAAACTATTGTAATCTTCTACTTTTTTTCGCAAAAACCCGTGAAGTTTTCGCTATATGTATCTCTTTAGAGATAAAGAGTATAAGCCTTGCAAAAATACCTTACCTACCAAGCTATTGATTTCGCAAAAGACGAACGCTTTCAGGTGTGGGTACTTTCTAGTTCTTCAGATGAAGATGCTTTTTGGAATAGTTTCTTGCGTCAGTACCCTGAGAAAAAAACAGAAGTTGCGGAAGCTCGAAGAATGGTACTAGCCCTCGGGCAGCCTCATCCGGTAGTGAGTGAAAGTGCCCGTGTACGCATTAAGCAAGGGATTTATCAGCAAATCAAAGAAGTATCTCCGCCTACTGCTAAAAGACAGATTAATCCGTACTGGATTGCGGCGAGCGTACTCTTAGTAGTTGCTGCCTCTGTTTTTCTATTCATTCAGTTGCCCCAAAATAAAGTCCTTTCTACCGGATACGGTGAAAAAAAGGTTGTTACCCTTCCCGATGGCTCAGAAATTACGCTAAAAGCCAACTCTAGATTGCGATACGCTAAAGTGTGGGAGAAGGGCAGTGACCGGGAAGTGTGGCTGGAAGGTGAGGCATTTTTTCACGTAAACCAACAAGAAAGCCAGAGCGACAAAAAGACAAGGGGTTCTTCGAATTATACCTCGTTCGTAGTTCATGCAGACAAAGGAATTGATATCAGTGTGCTGGGAACCGAGTTTAACGTTTCCTCACGAAGTGAGGAGGCAGAAGTTGCGCTTAAATCAGGGCGAGTACGCCTTGAATTTCAGCAAAATCAGCAAGCGCGAACACTACTAATGAAACCTGGTGACCTAGTTGAAATCAAGCATGAAGATCATCAAGTACTCCATAAGCAAATAGATATTGACGATGAATCGGCCTGGAAGGAGAATATGCTGGTTTTTGATGCAATTACCCTAGCTGAAGTTGCCCAAAAGCTAAAATACACTTACGGAGTCGATATTGTGTTTCAGAACGAAAGCCTGGCGGAGCGTAAGTTTAAGGGCTTTATGCCTTCAGATAATTTGGAGGTTTTACTGGATGCCTTCCGAGACCTATACGGAATACAAATAGACCGTCACGAAAATCAAATTATTTTTTCTACTAAACCATCAGCCGATATGATAGAGTAGTAAAACCAACTAATCATTAATTCAAAACGCTTATGAGAAACATAATACAAACTTGTATTTGGGTGGGTATGGTATGCCTAATAAGCCCTCCTCTTTTTTCCCAACCCTTGGCATCCGCTCAAGCTATTTCCTTGAGGCAAGAAAACCCAACGAGGTCACCAAATCAAAATATACGTGAACTTACTGATGTTTTAAGCGACCTTCAACGGCAGTATAATGTATTGTTTAACTATGAACCCAATGTTGTTGAAGGGATGCAAGTGAAAGATATGCCACTGGCTGTAGCAACGGATAGTACCAGCAGTATGGAGTACCTACTATCAAATTATCTTACACCGCTGAAATTAGATTATAAGAAAATCAGGGAAAACTATTATATCATCGTTCCCAGGCAGAATACCGGAGTACCTAAAGTAGATAAAAAACCCTTAGAAACCTCTGATGCTTCTCTAGCATCCCTCCAACGTACGTATAAACCTACTCAGCAGCTAGACCCGGTAGCAACGGCTGAGAAAATAATTACTGGGGTAGTTACTGATTTGGTAAGCAATGAACCGCTACCCGGTGTTAACATATTAGTAAAAGGCACAACAAACGGTACGGTAACCGATGCCGATGGAAATTACCGTCTGGTAGTAAGTGACAATGCTGTTTCGTTAATTTTCTCATTTATAGGATATACTAGCGAAGAGGTTATCATTAATGGGCGTAGTACCATTGATATGTCTTTAGCACCCGATATTCAGGCATTATCAGAAGTGGTGGTGGTTGGTTACGGCGAGCAATCACGACAAAACATAACCGGAGCAGTAGCCGAGGTAGAAGTGGAGTCTATCAAAAATTCTCCCAATACTAACGTTACCCAAGCCCTTAGAGGCCGGGTGGCCGGAGTACAGTTTCAAGACAATGGCCGTCCCGGACAGGGAGGCGCACTCGTGGTGCGGGGACGATCGTCTATCACCGCTAGTAATGCGCCCCTCGTGGTCGTAGATGGGGTATTCTTCAACGGTTCGCTGGCAGATATTAATCCGAATGATGTGGAGTCGATGGAGGTACTAAAAGACGCCAGTGCTTCGGCAATCTACGGGGCGCGAGCAGCCAACGGCGTGATCTTGGTTACCACGAAGAAAGGGATTTCGCCCAAACCCTCGATTTCCCTCAATGCGTACTACGGGGTATCCACGTGGACCAAGAAGCTTAACTTGCTTACTCCTGAACGATACATTGAAAAGACTCTCGATTGGCGAAGAGCCACTGATCAGCCCGCTGATCCTAATGACATTGAAAGCTATCTGGAGAACAACGAAATAGAGAACTTTAGAAACGGCACTACTATTGATCCGTGGGATGAGGTGTCTCAAGATGCTTCTATTCAGTCGTACGACCTGAGCGTCTCGGGGAAACTGGAAAACACCAATTACTATTTCTCCGTGGCCTACACCGACGAGGAAGGCCTGATTTACGGAGATAATGCCCAACGGATTGCGTTACGTTCTAACTTACAGGTCAGCTTAAACTCTTGGCTCAACGTGGGGATGACGGCTCAGTTTACCCACCGGGATCTATCAGGCGTGGAGGCTGATTTGGGTAATGCGTACTACCTAAGTCCCTACGGGAAAATGTACTTTAACGGCGACCGCAGTGACCCAGTGCCCTTCCCCAGTAACGAGACACTCAATGTCAACCCGATGTTTGCGGCTATTTTTGATGACAATGAAGAGAAATACAATAACCTCTTTGCCAACTTTTTTGCCACCATTGACTTTCCCTTTCTTGAGGGATTGAGCTATCGCCTAAATGCCTCGCCTAACTTACGCTGGTCGCACGAATATAATTTCACTCCCAGTTACCAAAGTGAAGAGTTCTTGAGGCAGTCGTCCGCCTCCAAAGTAAATCGGCAGAATTTTGATTGGGTAGTGGAAAATATTTTAAAGTATGAGTTTAACGTTGATGAGATACACGATTTTGACGTAACATTCTTATACGGTCGTAACCAGTTTAATGCTGACAGTACGCTAGCTAATGGCAATTTCTTGTTAAGTAATGCTACGGGCTGGGATAATTTGAGCTTAGCTGAAGTACAAACGATAGCTTCGGAAAGAACCCAGTTGGATCAAATCTCTATTATGGGTCGGCTAAACTACCGATTAATGAACAAGTATCTTTTTACACTGACGGCCAGAAGGGATGGCTCTTCGGTATTTGGAGCTGATAACAAATGGGGTACTTTTCCTTCAGCCGCCGTAGCGTGGATCGCCAGCGAAGAAAACTTTTTGCAAAATATAGCCCAAGTCAATTATCTGAAAGTTCGTGCATCCTACGGTAGAATCGGAAACCAAGGGTTGAATCCTTATTCGTCGCTTAACCGTATGGGATTAGTTCAATACGTATTCGGTAATAAGAGTCCTACTTACGTTGGTTTGCAGCCCACCCAAATGGGTAACCCTGAACTAGGTTGGGAAACTTCTACCTCCGCTAACGTGGCTGTGGAGTTTGGGGTACTGAATAACCGTATTTCTGGTACCGTAGAACTTTATAGAACTGATACTGAGGACCTGCTGTTAAATCGGGCTATCCCCGAATTGAATGGTTTCAACAGCGTTCTCCAGAATGTTGGAGAAACCCGAAACCAAGGCATTGAGATTTCTTTGAGCACTACGAACGTTCAGTCAGAAGATTTTCAGTGGAGCTCCGATGTAGTATTCACCAGTAATCGCAATGAAATCGTATCCTTGTACGGATTTGATGCTGATGAGGACGGTGTAGAAGATGATGACATCTCTAACAATTGGTTTATCGGTGAACCCGTACTGGTAGAGTTCGGCTACGTTTTCGACGGGATTTGGCAAGAGGGCGACGAAATACCCTTCCCATTCATACCCGGAGATGTAAGGGTGAAGGACGTAAATAGCGATGGAGAATTTGATACGGATGACCGAACAATCGTAGACCAACGAGAGCCCCAGTTTACTTGGGGGTTGAATAATCGCTTTACGTACCGGAACTTTGAGTTTTCGTTTTTTGTAAACGGTCAGCACGGCTTCTCGCGTTGGTTTCAACCCCTTGATCCTTCTAACGCTGGAGATAATTTTCCCGACCGGGCTCTTAATATGTTAGATGAAGGCGACGGATGGTGGACCCCCGAAAACCGATCGAATACGCGCCCGGCACTTAACTTCCGAAATTCGCTGCAACAACGCCTTTACGCCGCCCGTGACTTTGTGCGTATTCAGGATGTTTCTCTTTCTTACACCTTTGAGCAGTCTTTTTTAGATCGGTTAAACCTGTCTAATTTAAAGGTATACCTAAGTGGTCGGAATCTAGCTACTTTTACCGACTGGCCCGGCTGGGATCCTGAAATAGGTTCACCTACCGACGAGGGCTTCCCCGCCGCTCGTACTTTCGTCGCTGGTTTTAATCTTAGTTTCTAACGTAGACTTTCTATTGAGTATGAAAACGAACCCAATACTATATTCTTTCTTTGTTGTATCCCTACTGCTGGGGCTGAGTGCCTGTAGCGATAGTGTTTTGGAAGAAAACCCTACGGCCTTTCTCAATGTTGATAATGCCTTTAACGATCAGGCGGGCTTCGAGGCGAGCCTAACCGGAATGTACGTTGCGTTGAGAGACGAACTGTACGGTCCCGTTGAGATTATTAAGCTGGGAGATATGATGGTTGGTACCGATATAGCCAGTGCTGGTGATCCAGGCATTCTGTTTTTTAATAATTATAATACCGACGTACGACCAGAAAGCGGTCTTGTAACGAACCTTTGGACTTGGGCGTACACGCAGGTGCTGCCTATTGCCAATGCCATCATAGAGAACATTGATAATATTGAATGGGATGATGAGGCGGATAGAAATGCGGTACTGGGAGAGGCTCGGTTTGGTAGAGCATACGCTTACAATGTGCTGGTTAATGTGTATAACGGCGTGCCTATCGTAGACGAACTTGCGGCATCGCCCCGGTTCGATTTTACCCGCGCCTCCCGGCTTGAGGTGTTGGAATTTGCCCGCCAAGATTTAGAATTTGCAGCCCAATGGCTACCCAACGTTCCTGTGTTAGATGGTAGGGCTTCCAGTGCGGCGGCTAATCACTTATTATCAGAGGTGTATATTTCACTGGGTCGAGAGACGGGCGATGCTAGCTTTTATGACCTCTCGGTGCAGGCGGCTTCTAGGGTAATTGATGACCCTAGTTATGCATTGGTAACTAGTCGGTTCGGTTCGGCGGTTGACCTACCGGGCGATTATTACGCGGACTTGTTCAAAGATGGTAATCAGGATCGTAGTTCAGGAAATACGGAAGTTATCTGGACCTACCAGCATCAGTTTGGCACCCCTGGGGGGCAAAGCGACTCTCAGGGTAATGCTTGGCTACGAGCGTGGGGGCCTCGCTTCTTTGATGCCCGAGACCCTAATAACCTTAGAGCATTTATCCTGACCGAAGACAGTATTGGGCGAGGAGTAGGATGGCTGCGCCCTTCGGGCTACTGGATCTATGATGTATGGGATGATCCTAATGACATACGCAATAGCCCATTCAACGTTCGGCGAGATTGGTTCTATAATAATCCCGAGTCTGAGTTTTTTGGACAACAATTGGTACCCCATGAATTTTTCGGAAATGAGTACCGTGATACTATGCAGCATATTTACCCGATGATCCGGAAGATTGAAGGGGACTTGTTGAATGGTCCCACTACCGGTCGTACGTTTACCGATGCTATGGTGATGCGGCTGTCTGAAACCTACCTCCTTCGGGCCGAAGCACATATGCTTGCTGGCGACTTAGCCGCCGCCGCCGAGGATATCAATGCTGTTCGGGCTCGGGCCCAAACCTACCTAATTTCGGCTAATGATGTGAATATAGATTTTATTTTAGATGAACGGGCCCGGGAGCTCATCATAGAAGAACCCCGAAGAAGAACATTGGCCAGAACCGGAACCCTAGTAGAGAGAACGCGCCGGTATAACACCCTGGAAGAAACCCGAAATACCATTCAGGACTACCATCAATGGTTTCCTATCCCGCTCAGCGTCATTGAGGCAAACCTGGAAGTAGAACTGGAACAAAATCCAGGGTACGACTAACCAATCTGGGCTCGCAACTCTTTAATAATGGTTTCGTATTCTTGCGTTTTGCGTTGCATTTCCTCCTGCGTAGCCTGTAGCTCTTCCATATTCTGTCGCATCTCCTCCTCCTGGGCGCGCATCTCTTCGGTTGCCTGCTGCGATTGTTCTAACAACTGCTTGGTTTTTACATTCACGTCCAGCGTAGCAATTGCCGAAGCGATGATCTCCCCTACATTCTCTAAAAAGTGGATTTGATACGATGGCCACGTAGTAAAAGAAGCTAGTTCCAAAACCCCCATCACCTTTTCATTAAACATAAGGGGAACGAGCAATAAACTGCTGGGGGTAGCTTCGCCTAAGCCAGAAGTTACCGCCACATACTGATCGGGAATGTTCTTCAACAAAGTCGTTTTCTTTTCCAGGTAAGTTTGTCCTACTAGCCCCTGCCCTATTTTTATGATCTTCTCCTCATGCTTTTTCTTGTCATAAGCATAAGAGGCTACTAGCGTTAAGTGCTGCTTATCTGCTTTTTCTTCATTCAGAAAAAAAAGTGAGCCTTGGTTGGAATCCGTGTATTTCACTAAGTAGGATAGCAATTGGTCAGCCATACGCTGGGGTTCCCCTTGATGGGTTCGAGTAATTTCAGCTACCTTCGATGTACCCTCGGTGATCCAGAGTTGCTGCCGATCTTTCTCTTTCACCGCTTTCATCTGCTCTCGCATGTTAGCTAGTACGTCAGCCAGATTATCTTCATTGTTCGTTTGATCCTCACCTTTCGCATCGGCCCAGGTTACGGAATAATCTCCTTCGGCTATCCGATTAATGAATTTAGAGGCTGTTTTCAGGTCACTAATAATATATTCAATAGAATCTTGTTCGCTTTGCCGATCATCATTCGCTTGATCATTCACTAGGTAAGTTTTCCGGCTCCTTAGCAGATTGGCAAAGAGTTGGCTTCGTAACTTATCAGATTTTCTTATCTGACGAATAGCAAAAATCAGGGTAGGTACTCCAATGAGGAATAGTAGTGCTTGCATCACCGTAGTCACATACAAGTGGTGTTGATAGCGATCCCGCGCTTCAGTATATAATTCTTCCTCAAATTCCTGAACCTGATTAGCAAGGTCGTAACAAGCCTGCCATACCGGAAAGCCGGGGTCAGTTTTATAGATGGCTAGTGCCGTCGAGTCGTTTCCCTGTCTTTTAAGGGTAATGATCTCACCCATTAATCTGTGGTATTCCTTTACTTTAGCCTTGGCTTTTAGTAATTGATCCTGCTCCGTAAACCCCTGCGTGTCCAGCAACATCTGTAAGGTATCAAAGTGATCAGAAAACTGCTTACCGGCCGCTTCGTAGGGTTTCAAAAATTTGTCGTCCGGAACGAGCAAGAATGCTTTGGTTCCTTTAGTAATATTATTGCGATGGGTTTGAACATAATTCATCATTTTATCCACTCGTTCTACTCTTTCTTTAACGTCATCGAATTGCTGAGCCTGATACTTTCCGTAGAAAGTAAGTAGCGAGCTGATAACTATTAAACCCAGCGTAAGCTGAATAGGAATAAACGTGCTATTTTTCTGAAAGAAATTTCGAACTTTCATAACAGGAGCTTACCAATAATGATTGCCACCAAAGATGTAACTAGTCAGAAGTAATAAAAACCAAAACAGTTGGTAAATGATACGGTGTAACTTTTCCTGCAAATCTACTCAAACACTTCATCATTCTTTGAGCAACGTTCAACCGCAGTAAGCCTATTATGCCTATTGAAAAATGCACCGAATTTGCCATCCATTAGGCAGGTAAATGTGAGTTTAAATAGGTTATGAAGTGGGCTTCTGTAAAGTTTTATTGGGTTATATTTGCAGTAGCTCAGCGACGTGATACCTATCTTGCTTTTTTGTTTGCAGAGTAATTGCTAAATGACTAATCATTTTATAACCTCCTAATACTTATCATTAATGATACGACATCTTGCCCCGCTTTTTTTTCTGCTGATTTGGACAGCCTCCGGACAAGCGCAGTCTGCTCTCAACGACTCTACTGCTGTAGCCGGTCGTTGGTCAACCGAACGCATTAATAATTGGTACGCCGAACAACCCTGGCTGGTGGGGTGTAACTACTACCCCCGCACGGCTATCAACCAAATTGATATGTGGCAAGCTTCCACCTGGGACCCCGCTACCATTCGCGAAGAATTGGGCTGGGCCGCTGATTTGGGAATGAACACTCTTCGGGTCTATCTGCACGATTTGGTGTGGGCGGATGATGAATCAGGACTATACCAGCGCATGGATGAATTTCTTACTATTTGTCAGCAGTACGGCATTCGTCCGTTCTTCGTTTTCTTCGACGACTGTCACTTTCCTGACCCTCAACTAGGTGAGCAACCACTTCCAGTCGCTAGCTTTCATAATTCCGGTTGGGTCAACTCACCCGCCCGCGAACTCGCTAACCGCTACGCCGAAGGGAAAGCTACCTCAGAAGAAGTAGCCAGACTGAAGGCTTACGTACAAAAAACAATACAACGGTTCCGGGACGATGAGCGAGTACTGCTGTGGGAATTGTACAATGAACCTGGCCGAGGGCAAGGCGAACTTTCCCCTGAATCCAATGCCTACGCTGGGGGCATTGGCGAAAAATCTAATCAACTGGTATATAACACTTGGTTGTGGGCCCGGGAAGTAAATCCATCGCAACCCATTACCTCCACCACGCATGGTTGCGTAGGCGAACGCAACATCAAAATCAACCGTATCAATTCCGACCTGCACTCCATCCACCCGTACGGTGGGCCGGATTATTTAACCAAAACCATCGAAGAATATCAAAAAGACGGTCGTCCGGTGTTGGTCACCGAGTGGCTCGCCCGCACCCACGGTAGTACGGTACAAGAGTGTCTACCCATTATGAAGGAGATGAACGTAGGGGCGATCAATTGGGGCTTTGTATCGGGAGAGACCGGAACGGTATGGCCGTGGAGTAGTCGCAAGGGGACAGATGGCGAAAAACTTAGTGCCCACGCCCTGCGTGAAGCAGGAAAGGTAGTAAAACCCGGAGAACCTTTTCCGGAACCTGAGGTGTGGTTTCATGACCTGTTTCGCGCTGACGGTACGCCTTACGATCAAGCTGAAATCCAACTGTTCAAAGAACTCACCAAGAGAGAAAGCGAGAAGGAGCAATAGATCGCTCTGTAACAATGCTTATCTTCTTATCTCGCTACCCTAAACCTTCATCATGCTAAATAATAAGCTTCTTCTTTTTATACTGCTATTTGTCAGCATCAGCCTAGTGCATGCCCAACCTACGGAAGAAGATAACCCGCTCCCCAATATCGTACTCATGTTTATTGATGACTTGGGCTACGGGGACTTGGGCTGTTACGGTCACCCCACTATCCGCACCCCGCACCTTGACCAAATGGCTTATGAAGGAATCAAGCTGACTTCCTTTTACGTAGCGGCATCGGTCTGCACCCCTTCCCGCGCGGCACTGATGACGGGTCGGTACCCGCTCAACGCCGGACTGCCCGGTAATCTCGGCCCTGACTCGGAAGGTGGCCTACCACTGGACGAACGTACATTAGCCGAAGCTTTAAAAGAAGTTGGGTATCGCACTGCTGCCTACGGTAAGTGGCACTTAGGGGCGGTGCCCGATTATATGCCCACCGATCGGGGATTTGACGAGTACCTGGGACTGCTCTACAGCAATGATATGATGCCACCCTGGGTCAATACGGAACGCCCGCTGCAACTCTATCGTAACGATCGACCGATTGAGCAGGAAGTAGACCAAACCACGCTTACCCAGCAGTATACCGAAGCAGCTATCGACTTTATTCAAAGTAATCAGGAACAGCCCTTTTTTATCTATCTGGCTCACTCCATGCCTCATCTGCCCATTTATGCCTCCGCTGATTATCAGGGTAAGTCAGCGGGTGGTGACTACGGCGATGTGATTGAAGAAATCGACAGCCGTGTAGGGCAAATTGCTAAAGTGCTGGAAGCTGAAGGTTTAACCGAAAATACGCTGTTTATTTTCACCAGTGATAATGGCCCTTGGCGCAATATGCCGGAGCGCATGTACACCACCGAACCAGTAGAACCGTGGCACGGTGGCAGCACCGGCCCCCTCGCCGGAGCCAAAGGAACTTCCTACGAGGGTGGGTTTCGGGTACCCGCCTTATTGCGCTGGCCAGGGCAGATTCCAGCCGCTCAAGTAAGCCCCGAAGTGTGCACCTCTATGGACCTTCACGCTACCATTCTCAAGCTAGCAGGCGCTCAACCAGCACCTAAACCCCTGGACGGAATAGATATTTTGCCTTTATTGACCGAACAAGCCCCGTCGCCCCGCAATGATTTTTACTACTTTTCCGGCGAATACCTTGACGCGGTGCGGGATAACCGCTGGAAGTTACGGATTGCGGCCAAAGCCGACGATTGGATTTCGCACGAAACCATGAGCGGAGATGAACCTACCCTCACCGAACTGTTTGATTTGCACAACGATCCTTTCGAGCAGTTTAATCTGGCGAAAGAGCATCCCGAACACGTAGCTCGCCTACGAAAAAAGATGCAACAGTTTGCCAAAGAGACCGGGTCAGCATTACGAGAATAGAATCTTTAATCTAAGCTCTATCAATCCAAAGAGGATTCATAAGTTGTCTTTTTCGTCTTTAGGATAAAAGATACCTCGAAGGAAGCTTATTTGAAATGTGCTTGCACCACCATAACTTTCTCGAGATCAGCTACGGACAAAGGTGCAATATGGATGTTCGGGTGGGTGATGTGTCATTCAAGCCGAGCGATTCGATGCTGTCAATACAAAAAACAGGTAAAAACCGCTGACGATATATCATCAGCGGTTGGCGAAGGGAATACGTAGTAACTGTTTCTCGCTACTCTCCCCGATCAGCTTCCAGAGCCTGATCGTTGGTGAGTGCTCCGATGACCGTGTCCAGAAAATCCGCCAGATCAATCGGTGCCCGACTGGTAATCAGATTGCCATCAACCACCACCGGCTGGTCTATCACGTTTCCCCCAGCATTGGATAGATCAATCTGCATCGACCACCAAGCCGTAACATCTCGGCCCTCTACCAAGTCAGCATTGATAAGCATCTGAGGCTCGTGACAGATCGCGCCAATGACTTTTTGCTGTCTGTCCATCGCTTTGAGAAACTCGAGCGAGGGTTCATGGGCGCGCAACGCATCCGGGTTCCAGGCACCACCGGCAGTACAACCGCATCGTACTCATCCGCCCGGGCATCTTCAACGTAGCGGTCAATCTTCATCCACCCCGCATTGTCCATGTAATGCGAAGTGAGAATATGCGTCTCCCGAATGGCAGGTACCTGAACGGCAAACCGGGAAGGGTACTCCGGTGCGTGGGGGGCTACTAACTCAACCTGCGCTCCCCGCTCTTTGAGTAGTTCGTATACAAACGTGATTTCTACTTCTTCTACCCCGTCGGTAGACAACACCGCAATCCTTTTACCCTGTAGCAATGCCGGGTCGGCCGCTTCCATCAGTTTATCTTTTAACTTCACATTAGCCGGATCGGTAATCAGCAGGTTGGTGTTTACATTAATGGCTTCGGGGCCTTGGTAGAGTTTTTCTACCCGCTTGATCAACTTCACCTGATCCTGCGCGTACCCCCCGAAGGTCATCGCCAGGGTAGCAAGCATTGTTATTACTCGATACATTTTCATCGTCTTTATTGTAAAGGTTCTAAACTTACGATCTCCATCGCGGATGCTTTCACCGCTTCTAATCGTTTAAACCAGCTAGTAACATACGGCTTTTCCAGGTGTTGCTTAAAGGCATCCTCGTTGGTAAAAACCTCATGAATCACCAGCGTATAGGGCTCATCAGCTTTCCGTTGAATGTTAAAGCTCAAGCAGCCGGACTCCTCCCGGCTGAGTGCGACAAGCTCAACCGTTTCGTCATAGAACGCGGCCTCGGTTGTCTCCTTCAGGGTAACGCTTGCCAGCACGATCTTTTGCGCTGAAGCGAGTCGTGGCGTGAGTGCCAGCCCGAGAGCGAGCAACGACACCGTCAGTATGCTATGCCTACTCATCAGTGCTGCACTAATTCGATCTTACTTAATTCGCTGAGCACGGCCTCGCCTACCCCCTGGGCCGATTGTGGGTTCTGTCCGGTGACCACCCGTTGGTCGACGGTCACGTGCTTTTGCCACAGCCCTGACTTTTCAAACTGAGCTCCTCGCTCAATGAGCTTACTTTCCAGCAAGTAGGGAACGACCTCTTCCAACCCCAATGCCACCTCTTCTTCATTCGTAAAGGCATTGATCTTTTTACCGTCTACCAGATAACGACCGTCACTCAGCTTGATATTGACCAGACCCGCCGGACCGTGACAAACGGCACTGACTACTCCTTGATTCTCGTAAATTTCAGCTGCTATAGCAGCCAGGGCTTGATTGTCGGCAAAATCCCACATGGTGCCGTGTCCGCCCGCGTAATGGATAGCCGCATAATCGCTCGCCTCCACTTCGGAGGGCTTCAGCGTGTTCTCTATTTTGTTGCGGTAGGTCTCGTTGTTCCAAAACTTTTTATTGATCGGATCATCCATATTAAAACCGTCTACCGGGGCTTTACCGCCTTGGGGGCTGACAAAATCGATCTCGTAGCCTGCCGTATGTAGTACATCCCAGGGGTGGGCTACTTCGCTCAGGTAATACCCTGTTTTCTGACCAGTGTCCCCTTTCTGATCGTGGCTGGTGACCACAAATAAAACTTTCTTGTTCATCGTATTGGTGTTTTGAGTTTGTGCGGTTGCTTGGTGTGAAAGAGCAAGCATGGTGCAACCGACAGTAACCATACATCCTATTGCCATAGACTTTGCGAATCGTATCATGACGTTATCTTGTTGATGTGATAATACAAAGATGCGGGTACGCAGCCAGCTTGAACAGGAGGTAGGTCACAGGTTTTCTGTGATCTATGTCACAGCCTAGTGCCGGGGGTACTAGTGAAGGCGACTCAGCGTTTCGCGAGAAACGCCCAAATAGGCAGCAAGGGTGGTTTTGGGTACGCGCTGTAGCAGCGAGGGGTACAGCGCGATGAGTTGCTCGTACCTGCCCTGTGCATCTTGATCAAGCAAAGAAAGAATTCGGCGCTGTAGTGCCACGTAGCCCAGGTTGGACTTCACCCGGAAGAAGTGCTCTATTTTCTGTAGGTCAGCGCAGAGCTTGTCACGATTGTGGAGGGATAAGCAAAGTACTTGACAGGGTTCGAGACAGTCGATATCGGTGGTTGCGGCAACCCGTTTAAAATACGCCTGGTAGTCGGTGATCCACCAGTTTTTCATCGCAAATTGCAGGATGTGCTCTTTTCCTTGATCGTTGGTATAGTACGATTTCAGTAGCCCTTCTGTAACGAAGTAGTCTTCATCGACCAGACTACCGGCTTGTACCAAGAACTGATGCTTCCGGAGGGTCTTCGGCTTAAAGTGCGAAAGTATGTAATCAAACTCTTCGTCCGAGACGGGGGTAATTTCTTCAATATGGTGGCGTAGGATCGTACTCAATGGTATTCTGATTATTTGGATCAATTTGAAAAATAGCATCCTTGGTAAAGCAAATCAACAAGATTACTTCTCTAGGTTCAACTCGCCCTCTAGCCATTTTGCTCCGTGTGCTTTGTAGCCATAAGTCCCCGGTTTTTCTTCAAACACCACCTCGATGACAAAAGGAACCTTCTGGTCTGGTGAAATTCCGGTAATCTCATGCCGATTGTTCGTTGTCTTGTTGACTTCTAATGGCTTATCAGAAGCTAACAGCGAGGCGGCGTTTATTCCGGAGGTGATATTAGATAGCATGACGTGTTTCCCCCCCCACCGAAACACATGTAAGTACCCAACGTTCTCTTTGAACGTCCAGGGCCCGTAATGAAAATTCATGCCTTGGGTATAGCCGTTGCTTATATCGTAAAAATTCTCGTTTAGCTCAGTCTTGTAAATAGCTTCTTGGTTATTATTTACATATTGGCCAATTTCCTGTAGAATGGTTTTTTCGGGTGGTGGTATTTCCCCTTTTTCGTTAGGGCCGACATTCAATAAGAAGTTTCCACCGAGCCTTATGGCATCCATCATCTGATATATCATCAAATTGGCATTTCTTAATGTGGCGTTATTACGCATATACCCCCACCCTGGGGTGTAACCTAAAGTCATACACGATTCCCACGGTAGGCCTTCGGCATTGGGACCAATGTGCCCTTCGGGAGTGATGAAATCACCCGGCATCCCTCCGCCCCGATTATTGATGAGTATATCGGGTTGCAGATTGCGCACCATGCTTTGTAGTTCTTCTGACCGCCAAAAAGTCTTGTTTTTTCCATCTTTGGTGGTATACCCTCTTTTGGCGACAAACCAGGCTCCATCAAACCAAAGAATATCAACCTTGCCATAATTTGTCATGAGCTCTCTTACTTGGTTGTGCGCCTCGTCGGCCATCTTTGTATAGGCACTTTCTTCCAAATCAGACTCCCACGATCCTTCGTTTCTCCAATTTCCAATAGAATAATAAAGCCCAATGCGCATATCATATTTTCTACAGGCCTCTACAAACTCCTTCACGAAATCACGCCCGGCAGTGCTTTTTACTGAGTTAAAATCGGTGGTTTGAGTATTAAACAGGCAGAAGCCATCGTGATGCCGGGTAGTGAGAACTACATACTTCATCCCAATCTCTTTAGCAAAACGCACTAGACTATCCATGCAGCCTTGATTAGGTACAAAGTCATCTACCCACTGCTGATATTCGTCAACGGGAATCTGCTCTCTCATCATTACCTGCTCGCCGGCCCCACCCACGGCATAGGCTCCCCAATGAATAAAAAATCCTAGCTTAGCTTCCTGCCACCATTGGGTAGAGGCTCGCCCCGAGACCGAATCTTGCCCATGAACCTGAAACGAGCACATTACTGCTAAGAGGAAGGTGATTTTAATTATATTTTGTTTCATGTTATTGTATTCTTTTTACGCTAACTAAAGATGACACGCTATCAATTGAGTAGCCCATTAGCCATTGCCTCACTACGGTAATGCTGGTACGGGAAAGGTGTATTTTCCTTTTTCATGAGTCATATGACTCTTCACCACCAAGTCAGGCAGTTGGTTTTCTGCAAAAAAGCCAACGATGGATAGCTGGTTTTCACCTGCTTTCAAGTCACCGGGCAACAGTCTGATTTTATCGGAGTATCCGTAGGGGAAATGCTTAGCCACCAGGGTGCCGTTCAGGAAAATACCGCTCACTTCGATACTTCCTGACAGCTCTAGATACAAGGGGGCCTGCAAACCGGGGCGGGGCTGGTGGTTGAAGCTTCCACTGAGGATCGCTGGTTTAGCCGGGTCGATGTTGTCAGTATCAACATTGTCGGATTGAATCAGGCTCTCAATCACTCGATTCACCCGGTACAGTTTAGCCGAGCCATTGAGCACATCGTCGCAAAACACCAAATCGGCGGCCTCCTGCAATCCCCCACCCTTAGGCCCTTGCCAACACCGCACCACCACACTGTTTTTTTTGCCGAACTGAATGGCTGAAGTCACGTCAATGTAACGAGGTCGGTCTTCGAAACCCCAGCGATCCCAGCCTTGCCAGCCGCCCTGAAAGTGCTGACCATTAACGTACACCGAATACCATACGTCAGCGTCGTTAATCTTTAGCAGCACCTTTTTCCCAGCTAGCTCCTCACCTACGCGAACCTCCGTCTTGTCAATCATCTCCGACATACGGGTCCAGTCCACATTCCCATCAAATTTTTGTAACAGTGTATCGTTTGAGAAGTCAACGGTTTCCCAAGCGTTTGGGGTGCCCGTTAGCTCCATGATATCCATGCCAATGCGGGCCGAGTAATCGGGGTCGCGGTACGAGAGTAGTACGTCTTTATCACGATAGAACTCGTTCTTTTCCTGACTGTCCCGAAACAGCGTTTTGCGCTCCCACTGTTCCATACTGATCGTATGCGTCGGGTTAAGGTAGAAGGGCAGATTGGTGCCGCTCAAACTCATCACCGCTCCGGGCCCGTTCTTATCTAGTCCCCCGGCCAGCACGAACACTTCTAATAGATTATCCTTTCTCTTCAGATCAGATAGATGAACCTGCGCCGTGCGCTGCCCTTTTTCTATCAGTTGGCCATTGCAGTAGATCGCAAAGTAGTCATTGATTTCCGGAATTAGGAGCGACAGCGTATCACGGGTGGCATCAAAGGTTCCCGTATAAAGGGCGTAGCCGCTGTTATAGAGTCCGGCCTCTTCGTAGGGTGTACCCCAGTTCACTTCTTCAAAGGCATCGCTTTGTTTGATCGTAGCGAACGACAGTTCTCCCGACGTTAGGTCACTGATTCGCTGCCGGATGATCTCAGGAGGATTTGGGCGTTGTATATCGAATTGACGAAAGGCTGTTCCGTCGAGCGGCACGTAGGTTTGCTGGCTGGTTTCTCCTTCGGTGGCCTGATAGTGCACGGCGATGCTGTCTTCATCCAGCGTCACATCGGCAAAATAGAAGTCAGAGATCAAATACCCCTGCACTTCTCCCTCCTCAAGGGCAAAAAACGTACGCTCAGCCCGGGCCATAGATACTATCCATAGTTGGTTATTTCCGATCTGAATGTACTGATCTTCTTGCCGATGCATGTATCGTACCTTCGTGAACCCATTGTTATAGCTCACATCCATTTGAAACGGATTATTATTGATCTGATCGCGTTGGTCACCCGCTAACCGGATAAACCCTTCCTGGTTAACCTCTCCAAAAAGAAGAAGTTTCGTATCACTTTTAAATAGTATATCTGATGAGGTATTGATGACTGTGAGGTCGTCATCCATTGAGAAATGGTGAGCCAGCAGTTTGATACCCAGTGGAGGAATGGTAACCCGGTGCGACTGGGTAACCCTGGTTTCAGGACGGAAAATAAATGACTTTTCCTCTTCTGATGCGTTGACAAGAAAATACAATTCAGTGCCTTGATACGAGAGCTTCTTAGCCATTAGATTCTCGGGGACATCCGCTAGTTTGATCTCTTCTCCCTTTCCGTGGAGGAAAACGTCCTCGAAGGATCGGACAAAGGCGTGCAATTCTTTATAGCGATAGTAGGAGTCGTTCAATTGGCCGTATTCTCCGATGGGAGCCACGTTAAAGTAAGAGTTAGGGAATTTCTTCGAGGCGTTCATCCCTCGGTCGGTTCCTCCGCAGAACATGTAATAGTTAAGCCCCGCATCACCTTGATAATAGGCCAGTGCGGCCAAAGTCTTGAGCCATTCGTCGGAGATGTGCCCCATTTGCGTCTCCATGTTCGAGTACTCCGCGTTGAGCCAGCCCGACTCATACTCGCTGCTAAACCGGGGTTTCCCATCGGCGGGCCGGGAGTTGCTACGGCTCCAATCTCGATTAAGCAGACTCTCCGGGGCGGGCTTTAGATAAAGGTCATAGGTAGGAATCGTTCCGGAATGCCCCAGATCTTTTCCACCATTGTTCACCAAGGGAATGCTCATTCCCAACTGCCGCACCTTATCGCGGTAGTGCAATAAGTAAGGTTTGTTGCCTTTGCTGTATTCGTTCTCTAATTGGCAAAAGATCATATTTCCGCCCTCGGTAATTTGGTGAGGGTTCAACTGCGGAATAATGTTCTCGAGCCAGTTATCAATAGCGGCTAAAAAAGCCGGATCAGCCGTTCGGGGCCATCCTACTTCGACCCACAGCCACGCCGGAAATCCACCGCCGGTAAACTCATTACAGATGTAGCCCGAAGGTTTCAAAATGCTATACAAACCCAGGGAGTCGGCCATTCGGTTAAACAAGAAAACATCCTTGTAGCCTTGGTAATCAAACTCACCTTTTTGGGGCTCGTGCAACCCCCACGGAATGTAGGAAGACACAGTGTTGACCAACGCACCCTTCATCTTCACCAGTCGGTCTTCCCATTCGGCAGGGTCTACGCGGTAGTACTGCATTTCGCCGCTAATGATAATTTCTTCTTGGTTGTTGAAGGTGAATGCCCGAGGCGTATAGCCAATGTCTTGGTTGTTAGGATCAAAAGTGAATGACTGCGCTCCTGCGTACACAACGGCGAACAGATTGAAATAAATGAATGCTATTTTTCTCATTAAAATTTTAGGTTTAAGCATAAGAAATTATCAAAAGCTAAATCGTATTACCTCAAAATCAGGGTGCCTATTGTATATCTTTAGGTTTCTGTACATCATTTTTGAGCGTAACATAGCCCGAATAGCAACCCTCCCAAAATTTAGTACCGGCCCGTCATTTCCGTGCCCATCATCTTCAGCTTCCACCATAATTACACCGTCAATAGCCCCAATGAGCTTGTTGCCTTGCTGTAAAAATTGCAACGTATACCAGGTATTTATCTCGATAGGATGCGACAGACAGCCGTAGGCAAGCGGTTTCATGAACGGATTTTTCATTAAGGCCGAAGACAATACATCATTTCTCACGTCTGCCATATCCCGGTAATATTCCCAATGGTAGTTGCGTACATCTTCCCAGCAAACCATGCTCATTCGTCCGGAGGTACGCAATGGGTAATCTGCCATAAAATCTTCCCGGTTCATTCCGGAGGCTTGGGTCATCAGCAGGCTCAGCCCTCCTCTTCTCATGGATTGAAACTCACACGCTACGTAGAGGTCTCCTTCAAACGGCTTTTTTATCCACAGATACACCTGGCTGTCAAGTCGAGCACCGGTGTACAACTTATCAATGGTCTCCACCAGTAGACCTTCATCAGAGATGGTTACATCTACCGGAAGCCCTTGTATGTAAAAAGTATCGAGCTGTTCCGGCTGGGTCAACGAAAGATCGAGCTCCTTTGTCCAGGAATCATCCGGGGTAAATGTCAATTGCTTACGCCCCACCCCCGCGTGGACGTACTTCAACCTTTTATCGTAATCGGCATCGAAGTCTACCGCTTCCTCTCGGTATTTCTTATAAATGTCACTTTCGACTAGCTCATTATGATAAAACGAAATAGTAGAATAGACCAGGGCCGGGTTACCCGTAAACAGTTTGTCCCCGGCCGATTCAACGTGAGCCGGTTCATCGTGATATTGGTTATCCGCCCCTACCCGAACCCCGTTAACGTACAGGCGATACCTTCTTTCGGGATGGTTCCAGGTCAATGTCAAAAGGTACCAACGGTGGGCATCAAAGCTAAAATGATTGGCTGTGACCAGCGCACGGTGGGGAAGTTTAAAAGCATCTTCATAGTGTTTCCCCTGCGCAAACATCGCCTGTAGGTTAGGGTGCCAGGTAGCTTGCATAACAAATTTAAAATGGGCACCCTCAAAATCCTGGGGGTTGGGATTATCGGATAGGAACGGGAAGAACTCCATCCGTTGGTTACTCTTGCGCATATTTCCGTGAACTACCAATGAAGCTATTTCCTCGAGAGAGGAAACCCACATAGTAATACTCCCCGTTGGATTATTTATCAGATGCTTATCAAGTATTATTTTTGAGTGGATGCTGGTTGTATTCACCCCTTTCCTTCCGGCTATATCCAAAATACGGTAGGAACCGTCAATACGAACGTCCTCAGATAACGCAGATTTCAGATCAGCGAAATACACTATATCCTGGGCATATCCACCAACCGCTAGTACTAATATCAGACTCAAGATGAGTGCTCCTTTCACTTTTTCGGTAGCTAAAATTTTACTAACCATACTTTCGTAGCTATTTCATTTTGATTGTTTTGAAACCCTCCGGCATTGGCACCTTCGGTATAAAGCATACCTGAAACGTTCGTTCCATCGTATTGATCGTGGATAAAAGCGGGTAGCCACTGAGCAATGTCCTCCTTTCTCCCGGTACTAAATACCTCCCTGACTTCTGATTTACCCGGTTCAATGGACAGTACCACCGTAAATGTTCCGGCGGCTCCCCAAACATTCTCCCCGGTAGGTTCTAGTTTAATGGCTGCCAATAGACGGCTATCTTTTGCTTTCAAGCTTGACTGCATATGTACTCTTACACCTTGATAATGCTCTTCAATGAATGGAACGAGGTCTATACTTTGCCACTCATTCTCCTTTAGACTCATAAGTTCTACCGTACCCCTGAGCCCATTATGGTAAAGAAAGTGGGCAACCCCTCGCTGGTCTACAACGAGGTTCGATAGCTGGATTTGGAGATATTCCTTACTAGTTGGCCCCTGCGCGTCATACTTCTCCAAGAAAGAAACTGAGGCTACGCGATCAGGGTCATAACTCCCCTCGACCAAAGACATATTATCAACCTTGGCCGGGATTTCAACCGGATTGTTGTCGGAAGATTGCCAGTGCTCTCCACCATCTAAAGAAAACAGGTACGAAGCCCCGTGGTACAAAGTGCCTTTCTCAAATCCGGTGGGGTCGAGTTGGACATTGGCCAACAGCATGTGTATCGTGTTATCAGTACTTACTGCCAAACTATTTGTCCAATAAACATAACCGGGTTTTGAGGCAACCACGAGGGGTTTGGGCGAAGTCCACCTATCGTTCTCAAATTTTGCGAAGTCGATCGTCCAAAATGTATCCTGCTGCTGACGGAAAGCCAAGTATAATTCCCCTTGGCTGTTTGCCACTAACGAAGGATACGTTGCTTGTGCCTCAATGCTATCTACTGCCATCCAATTTCCTCTCGTTACATCTTCCAACTTATAATGATAGAGCGTAGAGTGGTGTCCTCCAATGACTGCATGTACCGAGCCATCGGGGGTTTTTGCCAGGGCAGCACCACAATGATTATCCGGCATTACACCCCCTATGTTGCCCTCTCTAACCAACTTGTTGGTGGTATGGTCAATCAGTGCCCACTGGTTTATGTGGTTCTTATCTATCCATGTACACAGCAACCCCTCGGGTAACCATACAATTTTATTATTCATGGTGTAGGCAGTTGCCCGATCCCCTCCGTTTTCAGACAGCAAAATTGTATTGGCCTGATTTACATCTCCAACTTGGTTTTTATTGAGCGGTAGATTTTTGCAAGCGGCAAAACACACTATCGCACAGCACACTATCATCTGACCCTTAAATATTCTCATTATTTAATTTTTCATCTACTTAATCAGCCAAGGCCACCGCTCGTTTTCAAGAAAAAGTGCCCCGGCCGATAACGTGCTGACCGGAAGCACCCGTGGTAACAGCTTACTCACGTTCAATTAGCAACCTTTTCGTGGTGGTACCCGACGAGCTTTGGTACTCCACAATGTATCCGCCGGGAGCCAGCCCCTGAATATCCAGTTGATAACGACCAGATACGTGAGACCGTCTTAATAATACCCGCCCCGAGATATCCATAATTGCTACTGTGTAGTCAGACTCACCATTTAAGGTTAACATCGTGGAAGCCGGATTAGGATATATCTGAAGAGGGGCTATTTCCGCGTCATGAAAGCTAGTGAGACCCGTCTTTTTCTGGTTAGAAGCCACGCGGGCATTACTACACCCAGGATTGCCGTAATCGAAGTAGCCGTTAGACCACAGATCGGTGCTGGTACCGCTATTGCCTACCCGTGTACCCGATCTCACTGTGCCGCATACGGTCACACGCTCGACCCGTAGGTTACGATCAATACAGCCTCCTACGTTAGTCGCATCGTTGGTAAAATGTACCTGTACCGTACCGCCGGAGTATCCTGAGTAGGTGTAATTAGTGGTGGTAGCACTCACGTTGTTCCAAGTTCTGACTGGGCTGCCGTTTACTTTCAGTACCATTTGCTCCGAACCGCAGCTTCCCTTGGCCCGAATGACGATATTCCCCGGTGAAGGATTACTATCCCCAGCTACGCAGTCTACATCTTTCTTCACATTGTTGTCCAAACGCTGCCCCCAGTCCCCGCCTTTGGTGGTGATAAACGTCTGGAATTGATAGGCATCGTTTGCCACCGGAGTGTTGGCGTTTACCGTGATGTTCACTGTCGTGCTACGGCTTCCTGCCGAAACGGTTACCCTCTTAGCCGCGTAGCTGGTAAAGGGTGATGAATCTCGTTGCAACAATACAATCAGATCGCGCTCGGTAGCAGCTGTATAGTTGACCCGAACGGCTACGGTTTGGCCCGGACTTACCGTGTTGGGTGAAGTCACTGAGGTAATAACATCGTTAGTCGTTGGCGGATTGGTCGTGCCTGAGTACCAGCTCTGGGGGCGGTTGGGGTTAGGCCCCGGATTCTGCTGAATCGCCAAACTTCCAAATACATTGCTGTCTTCTACGTTAGAGAGGGTATTATTCCATACATAGCACCTCAGGTCGTCCGAACTCCAATTATTCAAACGAATACCGTTTGCGGTTTTGTCGGAGTTGATGCTGGTGGTACGTACGTTTTTAATCGTGTTGTTAATGATATAGTTGCCCGTGCCTGCACTGTAGATACCCGCAATACGAACATTTCTTCCCGCACGTACTCCGTCAATCACGTTGTTCTCTACCCAATTCTTTCGCCAAGTGGTTCCATTGTACTCTTTTCCGTTAAGGGTGGCAGTATGATCCAGTGAGATAGCCCCTTCATTAGCTTGTTCGTCACACGCTTGCTGTTGCAGGGTAACATTGGTGATTCGGTTGTTACGGATTGTGGTATTAAACACCTCCCCCTTCACATTAATGGCCTCTCCGGCCCCGGTCTCGTTGAACCTGCAGCCCTCAATCCATACGAACTCGGTGAGGTCAGGCCAATTTTCTGTACTGTGTTTACTCCCTCGCCCTAGGTAGATTCCCTCACCGTAGCGCCGAGCGCAGGGATCCCGAACGCCAGTGTCGTAGATATAGCAGTTTAGAATGTCAATGTACTTAGAGCGCAGTGCGATCTTAATGCCAGCTAACCCCGTTTTTGAGACTTCGCAGTCTTTGAAGATAATATGATCGCAGTGCTCCAGCCACACCCCTTCGTAGCCCGACTCGGTGAAGTGGATGCCCTCAAAGACCATGTAGCTAGCGTTGTTGAGCTGTAAGCAGCGCGTTTTGGCACCATCGCGGTAGCTTCTGATTTTAACGTTGGCACCAGTGGCTGCTTTGAGCACCAGCGGGTTACTCTTCGTGAATTTTTCACCGTCAAGGTAGAGCGGCTCGTAGGTGCCCGCTCCCAAAATGAAAGTCCCTCCGTTAGCGTTTTTAATCAGGTTGGTCAGGTTGTCACTCGGACTAACGTAGGTTTGCGCCCATCCGGGAGCAACAGCCGCCAGAAGCAGAAACAGTCCGGCGAGCATGCGTGATGAATGTCGTTGTTTTCTTCTCATTGTACTGTGTTTAAGGTGGATAAATAAAGTTGTTAGTTTGCGTAGCAGTCGTCAGTCTTCGGCAATCGCTACGGCGATAAATGAATCAGCCGTGCCGTAGTAGGCCAGCCACCGCCCCCGGAAGTAGACCAAGCCCTCGACAAACGTCACATTAGGAATTTGCCCGCGCAGTTCGTACGGACGATCCGGTTTAATGCTGGGTTGTTCAGCCCGGTCGATTAGCTTAGCAGGGTCGTTTTTATCGAACAGCGCCTGTACACCACACCAGCCATTGCCGAAGTTGGGGCCAGCCGGAGTAGGAACCCGATCTTCCTCCGGCAACGGATTATAGATGCCGTTATAAAATACCACGATACCATCGTCAGTATACACAGCGGCCGGGCCGGCCTCTACGGCCAGATTATCGACCTCCGCGTACTGAGGATCAGGGCGCGGACCCAAGGCTACAATATCGTTGCCTTTCTCATCTTTGGCCCGATCCCAGTGGATCAAATCGTCGGAAATAGCCAGCCGCAAGGTGCCGACTCCCCAGTACATCCAGTACTTCCCATTGATCTTTTTGGCCACTAACCGGTTACCAATGCGTTCGCTCACAATCATTCCGGCTTTTAAGCCTCCTTCGGCCGGAAACACCTGCCCAATGTCCGCAATCACCCCATGCTTTTCCCAGTCTAATAGGTTCCGAGAAGAGGCAAGCGCGAGATAAATAGCATCGCCTGAATACGCGGTATAAGTCATGTAATAGGTCCCGTTCGGTCCCTCTACGATCCGTGGGTCTTCGCAGCCCCCTTCCCACTCTTTCACTTTTAAGGAATCGTTATCCGGGTATAAGACCGGGGTGCCATGCCGTTTAAAATTGATACCGTCATCACTCACTGCCAGTCCTAGCCGGGATGTGCCTTTGTATTTACCCTCATAATCTTCCGCACGGTAAAGCAAGTATACCTTGTCATTTCTTACCACCGCACAGGGGTTAAAAACATCCTTGGCTTCCCAGCGAATGACCTGCTCACGAACCGGGCAATAAAACTGGGTTGTAGAATCTTTTCCTAAGATAGGGTTGGCCTTATCGGCCTTGATGAACGAACCCAACATCCAATCTTTTTCTTTTTGCTGGGCACCTGCTAAATGAGCCGTAAAAAGTGTTAGCAAGAGTAGTTTTTGTGAAATTTTCATCTTCTAATTTTTTTGCTCTATCATCTCACGTTCATTCAATGCTTGGTCTGAGTTCTAAAAAGAGCGGTAGAGCACTAGTGCTTTCCGTAGCTTTGCTCATACAGAGCAAAGGCTTGAAAAAAATCCTTCTTGATTAGCTCCACATTCACCGGCTTATAAAATTTTATAGTACGGTTTCCATTCTCCTTGGACATTTTCACGCTCACCGGTTCGAACTTTTCTGGCATCAGGTAAGCAGCTACTATCGCCAAATCCCATAGTGTACTATTCTCTGACCCCAAACCTTTGTGATCTTTCCATCGCTTGATAAGAAGTTCAGCAAGACCCGAGGCACCAAACGCACCTTCTACCTCTTTTAGGTTAAACCTCAGCGGCTGGGCCGAACTATGAGGCATGATGTGCATATCCACCTCTGAATTAAGCATCACATCTACCGCCTGAATATCCATAACAGCGTTGAAATCGTTCTTTTTGAAAACATCATTTTCAAAGTCGTAAACCGTACCCAGCCAGTAGACCCTAAGCCTAGAAGCAATTTGTGGATCAATGAAAACTGCTGAGGCAACATTGGTAAGTGCACCTAATACCATAATATCTAGTTTCTCCTCTTCGTCCAGCTTTTTCGCTTCCTGAAGAATATGATGCGTTGCTTGCGAATGTTGAGCCTTGTATCCCCAATCAAACATTCTCTCCTCTGCTCCCCGAAGGAACTTTACTTGACTTTCCTTTTGCGCAGCGCGTATCAGTTTGATATTCCATCGGTAACTTTCCTCCATAGATCGCTCCACTGCCCAGTGACTCGCTTGCCACTGGGTAGCGTTAAGTGCCAAGATTTCCAGAGAAGGATCAATGAGTAACCTAGTCACAGCATAAAAATCATCCACCTCGTTGCCGGTGTCAGCGTCTATGATGAGCTTCCTTTTTTCTTGCGCTACCAGGTTAGTACAACCATAGAAAATGAGGATTAACGCTAGTAGTATGCTACCTATCCGTTGTTTCATCATCTATTAAAGTTTTATAGTGATCGGCCAGCCGGGAAACTGCTTTGCCTCTGGTTGGGTCACATCTTCTGACCTGGGCCAGCACTCAAACGTCACTTCACGAGAGGCGGTATGAAAGCGGATCAGGCCAAAACCTGCCCCAAAATCGCTGGTTGTTGGGTTCGCATACGCATGCATGGTTATCTTATTGTGAAAGCCATCCCGGTAATCACCCGTCCAAGGCAGTTCGTTTTGAATGGGGGTGCCCCCGCCCGGCTGTTCATCTTCCGGCCACCACCAGCGGCTGTAGTAATTGTTGAAAATAGCAGGCACGATAAACGCCCAGGGGCCATCCCGAAATTCATCCGTACCGTGCTGTACGACGGTCGCTAAGTGCTGATCGCCGGCGATATGCACGGCATTGGCTTTTTTGATTTTCTCCAGTGCCTGGTTACGCCCTGTCTGCGGCCAACCGTTTGAATCCAGGTCAGCGTGCAGCCTATTGGTAGAATCGCCGTGAACGTGCGCCCCTCCGCAGAAACCGGTTTGTGATAGCACTGCTTTCACGGCTACTCCATTTTTGGTTTGAGTAGCCCACTTATCCAGAAAATTTAGCTGCCGATCGCCTAACAGTTTTAAACCGGGCAGATCTATTGAAGCCGGGTCGTAGTCAGGATTTCGTATATGATCAGGTCTGGGGCCTTGCTGCGGAATTTTACCGTTTGGCCCGGATTTGAATTTACGATCTTCCACGATGGCAAAATCGACCGACCCAAGTTGATAGCTCGTAAAATACACTCCTATGCCTTGAGCAATAGTATCCGGATCTACCGGATCAGGGAGGTGGGCGGTCTGGCACCTTTCTACCATTTTAACATACGCAGGGTGAAAAAAGTATCCTCCGTTGTGCCCAGCGGTGGTAGTCGCTTTCTTACCCCCTTCACCCCAAAGGTTGGCTTGTCCTATATCGTGGTCATCCGGTATAGAGATCATCGGTCGGTGCCGAAAGGTTTCCCTAAACTGCACGCCAAAAAGTAGCCAACCAGCCGTATGTTCTTTATGATAATAGGATTGGTCTCCGGCAAAGAAAATGATGTCTGGATCCAAGACATTGATGTTTTTTGTGTAGTTGAAGCGGTCTTTAGCGCCAAAGCTAGAGTTGCACGAAAGTGCTGCCATCGTTACTTCCGTACCTGGTTGAGGCAGTGTCCGGATAGTTCCTTCGTAGATGGCGCCCAACTCGTGACTTAATCGGTAAGGAATATTTTCAGCTTCATTCCAATTTTCTACCCTAAACAGTACTGACCAGCCTAGTTCATTTACTGGCTGGTGCTGCAGTTCGGCCCATTCGCCATTTCGCTTGACTGAGAGCGTTACTTCTCTCGACTCTTCCGGGTAAAGCGGAAACAACTGGGCAGAGAGCTTGAGAACGTTATTCGCTACGGTGTACGCCCCAAAAGCAATGACCGAATCGCGGCAGACTTTTACATCAATGATCTCGCCTTTGGCCCGATTCCACCAATCATTGGTACATAAGGTGTCTAATTGAGTGAAGGGGGCTTTCACATAAGCCAATTTCTTATCCGACTTATCTTGGGCACCAAGCGTGCAAGCCCATAAGGCAGAAAGAAGCAAAGAGAGCGCAGTAAGGGGTATCTTCATGAATGAATGCTTAGTTCGTTATACCAGTCCTATTTTCTTTTCCTATTTTTTTGCTACTTACAGAAGCGACCATTAGCGCTAGTTCTTATTCTTCTGCTCCTGGATGACTTCAATGTGTCTTCTGGTATTTAGATCGGACTCTTCGCCCATCCATACCCAAAGTTTGATAAGTCCATTTTGATGGGCACTGCACAGGAAGCTACCATCCGCATTAAAATCTATGTATTCTGCGTTGTCACCGGCCCAGACCTTGTGGGCTATCGGAATATTGTCATTCCGGTGCTTGAGTACTTCAGCTACCCTATACACATAGATGTAAGGGTCGTGGCCCGCATGAGCAATGTACTTTCCGTTGGGGTGCCAAGCGATGGACTCTATCTTCTTCCCGGTGTGGTTAAATCTTTTTACTAGCTTTCCTTCTTTCCAGTCCCAGATAAAGACATTGCCCCGTATCTCACGCTCGGTTCCGGCGGCCTCGGTCCCTACGGCTATCACCTGCTTCGCATCCGGCGAAAACATGCCGCTCGTAAAAATGGTGGGAACTTCAGGCTTGACCTCCCACTCTAGCTGCCAATCATCCGTTCCGTACACGGCCACTTTGTTGTGCCCTACTGCGACCAACCATGCATCATCGCCTGAAAAGAACAGCTCATTCACCGTACCTCCGAAGTTGAAGGCTTGTATCTCTTTGCCCTCCTCTGCATTGAAGACCCGGATCATACCCTTTCCGTCGGCTGATTGCTCTTCTCCGGTCACCAACCAGCTTTTACGATTGGCCCAAATAAGCCCATCTATACCGCTGGTATGCTCGTATTCCCTGACTACTTCTCCTGTTTGTGCATCATACACGGTAGCCAGATAGTCTTCGGAGGCCGCGGCCACGTATTTGCTATCGTAAGACCATCCGACCCGCTCGATTTCTGCCCCTGCTTTTTGCTTCCATAGCTTAGTCCCGTCAGCGGTTTGCCAGACGACGACGGAATAGTCGAATTTGGTGCCGCTTACTATATACTCACCATCCGGTGAAAATTCTACACTTTCTACTGATCCCCTTTCGCCCATGACATCGGCCACCCGAGACCAAACCGGCTCGAGCCTAAGCTGGAAGTTGAGGTACGAATCTTGGGCATGAGTAGAAAACCCTACTATCAACCCGAGTACAGACAGCAGTGGTGTTGTGAGCTTATTCATATTTTGTTGGTGAAATTAGATACTGTCATTGGGGCTATGCATCGTTTATTTTTGGGTGTCTGAAGTCATTCGCTCCGATTGCGTTAGCGGAAAATCGGCCGAAGGGGTCCGGGCTTTGGTGACAATGGCTTCCATCTGCTCGACTACCTCAGGGTGTTCCGCCGCTACATTCTTACTCTCACCAAGATCGTTGCTCAAATCATAGAGCTCAAACGACGCATCAGGCTGAGCGAAGTAATTGTACTTCACTGCCTTCCAGTCGCCCTGCCGAATAGCTACCCGTCCGTCCATTTCGGCGAACTCCCAGTAGAGGTAATCGTGCTGAAGCGGCTCCTCTTCTCCGATGAGCGTGGGAAGCAGAGAGATACCATCACGAGGGGGCATTGAGGACACGCCGGCCACATCACCGAGCGTCGGAAAGAGGTCCCAAGAGGCGGATACTTGGTCAGTGACCTGCCCCGCAGTAATTGTACCCGGCCAGTAGGCAATAAACGGTACGCGAATGCCCCCCTCGTACAGGTCCCGCTTGCCACCGCGCAGCGGGCCATTGCTATCAAACATCGTGAAGAACTCCGCCGTCTCTGGACCGTTGTCGCTGGTGAAAATGATCAGGGTATTGTCTTCTTGTCCTGCTTTCCGCACTTGGTCCACAATACGCCCTACGTCTCGATCCAGGCGAGTGATCATGGCCGCGTAGGCCTTTTGGGTCGGCGTCCACGGTTTGTCGGCATACTCACCAAAATCAGGCACTTCCCACTTTTCGCCCTCGGGAGCTTCGCCGTTGTTATGCGGTATGGTGTAGGGAAGGTACAAAAAGAAGGGAGCGGCTTGGCCGTCCGCAATAAAACGCAGGGCTTCGGTAGTGAACAAGTCATGGGAGTAGTCGACTTGTTTCGTCGAGTAGCTTCCCAACCCCTTGTGCCAGCCGCTGCTGTCCCGGTAGTGTACTTCGTTGTTCAGCGGTTCCCTTTTGCCATTGCGAAGCAAGTACTCAGGATAATAGTTATGGGCCAAAATCTGATTGAGGTACCCGTAGTACAAGTCAAACCCTTGGCGGTTGGGTTCGCCGGAAGTGCCTTCCATGCCCAGCCCCCACTTGCCGATCATCGCGGTACGGTAGCCTGCTGACTTCAGCAGCTCCGCCAGAGTAAGAACAGAGTCAGCCATGGGGTAATCCTTTCCGCTACCATTGCCCCGGATGGGCGTGTGCCCGGTATGCTGCCCCGTCATGAGCACGCTGCGCGAAGGGGCACATACGGCACTACCAGCGTAATGCTGCGTGAAGCGTATCCCTTGCTGCGCCATTCGGTCGAGGTGCGGGGTGCTGATCAGCTTTTGTCCGTAGCTACCAATATCCCCGTAGCCCAGATCATCGGCCAGTATCAGGATGATATTAGGACGTGCTTCTTCGGTTGCCGGGGCTTTTCCACCGGCACTGCATCCAAAACTCAATACGCTCAGCCAAAGCCCAATCAGGCTTATTAGTTTATAAGACTGTTCCTGTGGAGAGTTCATACAATTCATCGCATAAAAATGAGAAAAAGCCTCTCGCACGAACAGGAGAGGCTATATTCAATCTATCGTTTAATGATTAGGCGCTCGGTGAAGGTCTGTGTGCCTATCGTACCGTGCAGAATATATACCCCATCATTAAGTTGACTGGTGGATATAACCAGCTTATCCCCTGCCACGGTCTGGTAGTGCACTTTCGTAATTCTTCCGCTCAGGTCGGTCAGGTAAAGATTCTGTACTTGAGCAGCATTCTTGACCTGAAGCTGCACTTGGTCGCTGGCCGGGTTGGCAAATAGTTCTACTGAAGGTGCTTCTGATACTTCGTTAATAGGCTTATCTACTTCGGCAGACTGTCGGGCGTTTATCGCTCGGAAGCGAAGTACGGTGATAGAAGCCCGGGGCAGCGTAAGACTTACCTGATTGTTATTCAACCATATATCCCCGGTATTGCGCCAGGTGTGATCAATGGCGTAGGGGCCTCTACCCGCTGGCGTATCTTTACCCTGGTAGACCCACCGCTCACCCGATAGGCGACCGCTGTAGTTCGCCATATTGACCTTCACCGACTGGTTGCCGCTCTTCTTATTGAGTAAGTAGACCGTTAATGCTTTGGTGGACGGAGTATAGCTAGCGTAGGCTCGGACAAAGCCGTTCACTCGTTGTACGTCCAGCATTTTAGCCCCTAAAAACTGATTAAATACCTGCACTATCCTTCCCTGATTCAGAATTTTCCATTTGTTATTTTTGTCGAAGGCATCGGCATCGTCGACGGTTCCTCGGTTGCCCCAGGGGTTGGTGGTTACCCAAAAGTGGGTATACAGCACCCGGTCGTCGTAGGAAAACATATTGGCGATTTGCTCGAAGGTGTACAGCGATTTGTAGATTTCATTTCTCTGGTTAACCCACATCGGATTCGGCGCGAAACTGCTGTGCTCAGTCACCATCACCTTGAGACGCTGCCGATTATTTCCTTTGGCATACTGATTGATGCTCTGAATGGCTTTTTCAGTGCTACTGATGTACTTCCATCGGTTGGTACTGTATTCACCGAAGTTAGTGATCGAGTCTGAAGTATGATACTGATGTGCTACCAGAAAGTCAGTTTCAGAGACGGCACCCTCAATCACAGCTCGGTACCAAGTAGGATCATTGGTGATTCCTGCCCCTACTTTAATGCTACCATCAACACTCTTCATGGCTTTTGAGAATTCTTTTAGCAACGCGACGTACTCATCCATATCAAAGTTCTCGCTTCTTCCACCACTATTTTGGCTATGATCTAATTCCACTTCATTACCAATCTCCCAATACTTCACCTTATAGTTTCTACTTTTTGCATACTTCACCCACTCAACAGCGTTTTGCTTGAGCTGCTCCCTGGTAATATTTGACCCGGCGAGCTTAAACCCCCGGACGCTAACCATCACCACAGGTTCAGTATTCGTTGCATCACATAGATCCATGAACTCGTCGAAGTCCATCGTATTTTTATAGGTAAGGTCAGGGTTAATATCTCCCCCCGCCCCGGAATTACGCGTGCAGGCCACTGGCTCCAGGCCTTGATTGATCGTTTTATACTTGGCCGGATTGTGGAAAAGATAATTTTCGGCCAGCCCCCCCATCGGAAACCGCAGGGTTTTGGCCCTGGTCGTTTTCAGGGAATTTTGGATATTGATATTATCGGTCAGGAAGGAGGTACAATAGCCGGCCCCTTTGCTACCAATATTCGTTTTTACGCGCGAAACATCCACCGTAATAGTAGGTTGTTGCGCGTACAGCAGGGTACTGATTAACAGTAGCCCACTCATTAAAAGGTATTGTGTGGTTTTCATAAGTATATTGGTTTAAGACAGATCAAAAAAGTGATGCACTCGCCGACCAAAAGTCAGACGACGAGTACGTCATCATTGTGTTTAGCCGGTTCTAACTCCGGTTATTTTTGGATAAGCACTCGCTTTACAAAAGATCGGCTACCGACCTCGCCGTAGAGGAGGTACACCCCAGCGTTGAGCCGGGAAACTGGTACAGAAATTAAATTGCCCTCAGTCGATACATTCTTTACCCGGAATACCCGCCCGCTCAAATCAGTCAAGCGTACATTTTGAACTTCCTGTACCTCGCCTTCCAATTTTATCCGCAACCAATCAGTGGCCGGATTAGCAAAGAGTGTCACATCCGGTTCGGTCAGTTTCTCAGATACAGTATGCTGGCGAGCATTGCTATTGGGTGAACATGGGGCACCCCCGGAAGCTTTAGTCCGGCTCCGGGTTTTTCCTTCTTCGTTCTTCCAGAAAATTTTGGTCGTATTCGCCCCGCCTACCGTAGCGGTAGTGAAGAAGGAATCGCCCGCTGGGGCTTCTACCGTATCGGCCTGGTTTGTGCGATACACTTGCCAAATAACAGTCACCGAAAAGTTATTCGGGTTAAGGATACGCCACCGTCGCTCAGTCGTTGGGTCGTCGCTGCACACCGAGGTCAGGTTCAAATCCAGCACCTCCTGGGGCTCACTGGGGCCTTCGTAGGTCAGACGAACGGCATCAGCAACCACATCACCCGAGGTATTAGCGTTAGAAATGACTACCTGCGCCCCGCTAGCCTCCGTGAAATCGTACTGCCCCAAGAACACCCATCTACTGCGGTTTCTGGTATCTGTTTGATCAACAATCACTGTATCGGTTCCTCGTGCTGAAGTAATAATGTAGGGTACGCTTTTCGCCCGGCTGCTGGTCGCCGTCCAACGGCCGTATACATCGTAAGCTCCCTCAACGGGAATGGGGGTGGTATACGTCACTGACTTTTCTCCCTTGAGTTCATTACGATCAATGACGAAGTTCGAGCCAATATACGTCCCACCGAAGGCCGAATTACGGGGTGCCCAGAAACCGGCCAACTGCACCCGGTCTGCGTCGGTGTTATCTACGACGATTTCTGTATTGTTTACCGTGGCCGAAGTAGTAGACGACTCCCCAAAGGCATTGGTAGCTTTGATGCGATAGGTATACTGCTGATTGAATACCAGGGTCGTGTCGGTGTAGAGCAGCGTATTGGCTTCAATAGTATCAATCACCGAAAACGCATCGCCGTTGGTGCTTCGCTCAAGGACGAAGTTTTCCTCGTTGCTGGCGTTGTCAAACCACTCGAGAGTCACTCGGGTGAAGTTACCCAAGGTAGCTTTAAACCCTGACGGACGAACCGGAGGATCAGCCACTACGTATTCCCACTTGATTGCGTCAGCAATGGTAATACCATCGGTGCCTTCATTCAGAATTTCTACCTGGCTGCCGCCGCCGGCTTCCAGGGCGTAGGTACCCAATGGTACCCATTGCCCCCCGTTCTGCCGTTGGTCAACGGTCACCGTATCAGTTTCGCTACCTGTATTTACTACGTAACGGACGTTACTGGCACGCTGTCCATTGGCAATCCATCGTCCGTAAACATTGTACGTACCCGCCGTAGCGATACGGGGTGAGTAACTGACCTGACCGGGATCACTCGAGGTATTGACCAAGTAATTGGCTCCAATGAACGACTGCCCAGCGGGTGCAAAGGTACGCGGCCCCCATTGCCCCTGGGCTGATGCCTCAGCGTCGGTATTGTCGATAATAATGTCACTGACCTCGGTATTTGTGGTATCAGTTTGCAACACCCGCACCCCGTAAGAAGCGTCGCCAACAAACACTCTACCGTACTGCTGCTGGTCGCCCACCAGCACGCGCACCCATTGGCCAGGCCTGTCTATCGGAGTAGCCAGCTCCCAGGTGGCACCCAGGTCCTTTGATTTCCAGATGCCCCATAGACCATCGGCGGCCCGGCTGGCGTACACGTAGGCAGTGGGCACCGAAGACCCCGGAGCCGCTTTGCCGAAGGTGACTGCGGTAGGATTCAGCCGTCGGAAGAACGTGATTTCTTCAAACGAGTCGGTTTTATTGGTGCCGGTTCCGTTGGCGCGCCAGATACCCGCCGAGCCCAGGGCAAGCCAGACTTCCTCTTCCAAACCAGGAGCTACCGTAATCCGCACTCCTCCGCCAACCCCCGAATGAAACCCACCCTGGATAAAGCCTCGCGCCGGAAGCCCGGCGGTTGCTACCCTATTGAAGGTGGCTCCACCGTCAGCACTTCGGTAAAATTTACCGTTGAGATCATAGAGGTAAAATTTGTTACCATTGACCCGATCAGATTTGATCAGTTCATCAAATTCATACTCAATGTTACGTTCTAGTCCCCGATCCAGGCTATCCAAGTTGCTGGGAGTTTGCCAGGTAGTCCCACCATCTTTGGTGTAGCGCACGTGTTTTTTGATCAGCGTGACCACATTGTCCGGGTCAGTAGCTGAGACAGCTATCTTGGGCCCTCCGGCACCATCCTTCTTCAGTTTGCTCTTCCATACTGTTCCGGTGCTTGGGTTAGAGACGTAGTTGACCACGTCCCCCGCGTCGTCTGATCGGAAGACCAGAGGTTCATCACCCGGCTTTTTGTTGGCAATGAACCATACTATATCGGGGTTGGCTTCGCTGTAGTCGATACCGGCGAAGTTCGGAGTAAAGAATCCGGCTTCCAGATCTTCCAGCGGAATGTTGGCTTGCCGCTCAGGATACTGGGTGATATCGTTGTGCACAAAGCCCCGGACATCGGCCATACCAGAGATGTAGGGCGCACGGTCACCCGGTAGCGAGGTGCCCGTAATATTGATCGTCATCTCATTGCCCCGGTAAAGCGCATCCCAGGTGGTAACCGGGGCCCAAACGTCGTTGGTTTGCCAAGGCATATAGTTGGAGCACACATAGGCTTTGTTGTTCGCCCCTTCCGATTGATCATCGATATACAAGGCAAAAGTAGTGACCTGCCCGGGCCGGTACCGCTCAGATGACCACTGCGCAATGTCGCCTACCTGGTACGGTATAATTTCCCAGGTCTCACCTCGGTCTTGGCTTCGGTGCATGTTGCCATCGGTGAAACAGATCAGTCGGGTGTCATCGCGGGGATCAGTCGCTACGGTAGTCACTTCGGTAGTGTCAACCGGCGACACATCTAACCAATCTTGACCATCCCAACGGGCCAATCCTTTTTCGTGTGCTGCGTAGAGATCCCCGTTTTGCGAAATGCGAAGCCAACGGATGTAGGTGCCACCCCCCGGCAAGGTGTCTTGCCACTGGCTGAAAGAGTTACCGCCATCCGTACTGCGGTACAGCCCTTCGTTTCTTACGCTGACGTACACAAATTTAGCCCGGGCGTTTTCGGTACCCGCATCAATCTGCTCGCGGGTGTTGTCTACTACAATACTACGGCTACCGTTGGCCGGGAGCTGATCGGTGCTGATAGTGTTCCAGTCGCGCCCGCCATTGCGGGTATAGAACAGTCCTTGATCCTGAGACCCGTAGTATACTACTTCACCGTTAAACGGATCGACCACCAATGCCTCACCGTAGTTACGGTCGCTTCGATCGACCTTTCCGCCATTAGGAAAGATGCGTAGGTTTAGTACCTGATCCCAGGTGTCTCCCTGGTTAGTCGATTTGTAAATTCCTTTGGATAGCGCTGAATACAAAATGTTATCATCGGTGGGGTGCACTCCTAGTCCGGCGCATCCTTCCATCCGTTCGCCGTACTCCGGGCCGAAGTTTTCCGTCAAACGCGTCCATTCGGTATCACTTGCCCGCTTCTTGTACATGCCCGCCACGTCGGTACGCAGATAGATCATGTCGGAGGTAGGGCTCCCGATGAAACCCACAGTGCGGCCTCCACCGCCAATGGGCACATTGCTCCACTGGGCATCTTCTTGACTCCAGGCCGGACAAACCCCGGCCAAGAAGAGAAGAGTAAGACTAAATAACTTTACAGGTTGATTCATATCAAGTCAGTTTTAAAGTTGAGAATTCAGGTTGAACACATAGCGAAATCACCCCGTTTGCGGTAGTTTTTTGACATAGTTTTCCCGTTTTGCTAAAGTCAATTAGCCAGGGAATAGAAAGCGACAGGTATTAATGGTAGAGCGACTTATTAGCTCCCGAACGAAGCTTAAAAAGGGAGGCAATCTATTAAAGCCGACTACCTCCCAGTGATTTATCCACCCGCAATAGCCGGGTTACGTACTAGTTCAACGCGAGGCAGATCGCGCACTAGCGAAGGATCGCTGTAAGGAATTGCTTGGGTACCCGCCCGGTCACCAGGAGGCACCGCCTGTTGGGTAGCTTGTAGATAAAACAATCGTCGTCCCTCAAATCCCAGTTCCTTAAACCACTCAGTCGATATATCCGCTTCGGTAGCGATCGCTAACGGGGGTAATCCGGCGCGGGTGCGGGTCACGTTTAGGTCTTCAGCCGCTCCGGAAGCATCGCCATTTGCCAACCGCATTGCCGCTCGCATCAGATACAGCTCAGGAGAACGAAATACCACAAAATTAGCCGTACGATCGGTGAATTTAGCACACCAGACGTTGTACGGGTCTTCATCCTCTTCCGCCGAAAATGCGGGGTCTTCGCCCGCTTCGTAGCGACGAAACCAGTCATTGTAGCGTTCGTCCTGCTGGGCCACGGTAGAGTCGTTCCAACCGATCTGCTCCAGTGTGGTTTTACTCACGGCAATACCCCGATCGCGATTACCCGTAAAGTTACTGTACATTCGCTCCAAACGGGGGGTTCGCCAGCCATTGCGGAAGTAGTAAGCAGCGTACCAGACCGTCTCGGAGGCTTTTTGGTTCAACCCTTTAGGCAGAAAAATCTGCTGTAAACTGTCACTTTGCACCAACGGGTAACGTTGCGTATTGATGATTGCATCAATTTGCTCTAAGGCTCCACCGTCGCCATTCTGTCCCGCGTTCCAGAATTCATTCCCCATCAGAAAGTAGGTCTTCGCCAGCAGGAAACGGGCGGCATCCCGCTTCGCCCGGTCTTGGTAGTCTTCCGGATGCAAATTGGGATCGAATTCTTCAGGGAGTAAATCAATAGCGTTCTTCAGATCGGAGATAATCTGCTCGTAAACCTCCTGATTGGTCGCTAACCCCTGATAGTCAGTTGGGGCTGCGGAAGGTTCCGTTAGTAAAATGATGCTACTTGCTTGCGGGTCAGAACTGTAAGCTGGCGCGAAGGTAGTTGCTAAAAGATAGTGGGCAAAGGCTCGCAGGAAGTAGGCTTCGCCCCGAATGCGTGGCACCCACGACTCAAAGCCGTCAGCTGGTGGCTCGTTCTGCTCGTAAAATTGTAATACCGTGTTTACGTTAAACAGCATGGTGTAGGCACCCGCCCAGGGAAATTCTATAAAGCGAATGTCGTTGATCTCTGGCTGCCGTAAGTAGATCGGAAGCATGTTACGCGCTCCACTCACAATATTAGCGTACTCCTTAAGCTCCACTATATCGGTAGTAACAGTTTGGTAAATCAGTAAATCCATCGGTCCTATGTCACCCGGAGACTTCATGTTGAAGTAGGCCCCCCGGATGAGATCATCCAGGCCGGTATTGTTTTCAAAGGTTTCTGGTGCAGCATTAATGGACGGTTCCGCTTCGTCCAGAAAGTCTTCCCCACTGCAAGCCGTCAGCAAAATCAGGCTGAGGATAAAATATAGATATTTCATGACAAGTTAATTTTTAGATTACAGTTTGATGTTAACTCCTCCCGAGGCAGTAAATACTTGCCAGAAGGGTACGCCTGGGACTACCCCTTGCCCAATGTTCCGCTCCTGGGCGTTGCTTCCAATCAACGTTTCGGGATCTACGGCATCAAAGCGAGAGAAGGTGGCTACGTTGTTGAGATTGATAAACAAGCGCGCTCCTTTCAGGAAGTTCTTCTCAAAGACTTTCTGAGGAAGATTATAAGACAGGTTAATGGTACGAAGCCGAATAAAGTCACCCCGCTCGAGCCACTGGGTGCTACGATCAGACAAGTTTTGAGCCGGTTGGTCGGGATCAATGGGATTGTTTTCCCGATTATCCCAGGTCAATACCGGATAGTCTGCGTTGGGGTTATCGGGTGTCCAGGTGTTCCCTACCACGTCGGCCCGTAGATTTCTTTGTCCAAGACCGACCCGACGTAAGCCAATGTTATCGTAGATGTAGTTACCACCTTGAAAGGTGAAAAGTACATTTAGGGATAGTCCCTTGTAGGTAAACGTATTATCTAATCCACCGTAGAAGGTAGGCAGACCCGTTTTTCCATACTGAATTACACTGTTCTGGTTATCCGAATTCCCAATATTCCGTACAGTATTCCCGGTAAGCACGTAGGTGCCATCAGCTTCCAGAATATCCTGATCAACCTCCCGTACCAGCACGTTACCGCTATTGTCGTAGCCCGCAAACTCGGGTAAGAAAAACGTTCCTAAGGGCTCACCTTCCTGCACGGTAGTTAGTCCATTAAACGACAATTGCAGCGGGTCACCATCGAAACCGGGGTATAGCTCCAGCACTTTATTCTGATTGGTCGTGAAGTTGAAACCCGTGGTCCAACGGAAGCCCCCAGCGTCAATATTCACTGAGTTGATCTCCAGTTCAATTCCCTGATTTTGCAGTGAGCCTACATTATCCAACGCAGTCGTGTTTATGTTGTTGGTCCCATAGATACCAATGGATGGAGCCACTGGGAAGTCCAGTAGCAAATTAGTAGTTTCGTTGTAGTAGTAGCCAATTGAACCACTAATCCGGTCATCCAATAAGCCGAACTCCAGAGCCACATCATAGGTGTTAGATCTCTCCCACTGAATTCGTCGAGAGCCTAACCTGTTAAGCACATTGGCCCCGGAGCGATTAGGGTAATTAGGCCAGTTGACATAGTTATTAACATACAAGAATGGAGCAATATTAGCGTTACCGGTGACGCCCCAGCCACCGCGAACTTTAAGAAAGCTCAGCAAGCCATCGGTGTTGAAAAAATCCTCGTCAGACACTATCCACCCACCTGATAGCGATGGAAACCAACTAAACCGATCTTCGGGGGTGAACTTGGAGCTACCATCACGTCGTAGCGATGCCTGGAATAGGTAACGATTCTTGAAGGTGTAGTTTACCCGGCCAAACTGCGAGAAAAACCGTGTTTGTGCGTGTAGACCGTGGCTAAGCTCCAGAAGCTGATCAGCATCACGGACAAAATTACCTACCTCAGTAGGATCGAGACTGGCGGCAGCGTCTTCCCAGTCATTGTTCCAAACTTCACTGTCAGAATGAATTAGCTCCAGTCCGAGCAAGGCGGAAAGGCGGTGGTCGGGGCCAAACTCAGTATTGTAGGCAGCAGTTCCCACGAAGTTGAACGTCCAGTCACGTCCATCTCGCCAAGTGAAGCGCGGCACCCCGTCTTCGTAGGGATAATCCAGTAGGAACCGATCCTCCAGGCCAGTATCCTCTTCCCGGAATTCCTGCCCGCGAAGATTACCCGCGATCCAATATTCATCAACACTCGTGCTGTAGTTAGCCCCGCCTTCGCCTCGTAAGGTAAGCCCCTCGATGGGGGTAAGCTCAGCAAATACATTGGCTAGTTGCGTAGTAATTCGCTCTTCGGCTTTAGAGTTAGCCCGGTCATTGGAATACGTAATGTTATTTAATGAGAGGGGATCAAAGGGTTCGCCATTGGCCCAGGTTTCGGGGAAGATCGGCAGAGCCCTATTGTAGAGATTACTGAAAGTGGGCCAGGCTCCGTAGTTAAGGTTCCGATCGTCCAGACTTACGTTCGTTCCGATGACACTGGTGTTGGGGCGAGGCTCATTATCCTCAAAGCTATAGGTATAGCGGATGCCCAGTTTCAGATAATCAGTAGCGTTAAAGTCTAAGTTCACCCGCCCAGTATAGCGCTGAAAACGGGTATTATCGAAGTTTCCGGTCTGATCGCGATACTGTCCTGATATAAAGAAGCTCGTTTTCTCCGTTCCGTTAGAAGCCGAGAATCCGTACTGCTGAAAGCTGCCATCTTGTCTTACTCGGTCTACCCAGTTGTTGTTGGTCTGGTTGTAGATATCCTCAGCCACAAAGCGGTCGAGTTGCCGTTGGTCGAACAAATCCTGCTCTTTACGGAAGCGTTCGGTCAATCCGCTGTTAGCCCGCGCCTGAGCGATGGCGGCGCGCCAATCGTCAGCATTGGCTAGTTCCAGTTCATTGATCGGGCTAGTGTAACCAACCTGATAATCCAAGCTAAACTCAGCTTGCCCGCTTTTGCCTGATTTAGTAGTAATGAGCACTACCCCATTCGCTCCCCGCGAACCGTAGATCGCCGTGGCCGAGGCATCCTTCAGCACCGAAATACTGGCAATGTCATTGGGGTTAAGGTACGTTAACGGACTAGTTCCCCCACTAGCTACCGGAATACCGTCTACAATAAATAGCGGCTCGGAGGAAGTAGTAATCGAACCTACTCCCCGAATAAGAATCCGAGCCGGGGCGTTGGGTTCACCACTGGGCGATACCATTTGTAAGCCGGTGCTAGTTCCCTGTAAGGCCTGGGTAAAACTGGGAGTCGGAACCCGCTCGATCTGCTCGGAACTTACGGTAGAGATGGCACTCACCACGTCACGCTCCTGCTGGGTGCCGTAGCCTACGACTACTATCTCTTGCAAACTCAAAATATCAGGTGCTAAGGCCATGTTAATCACCGTTTGATTGCCGATCACTACCTCTTCACTAGTGTAGCCTACCGACGAAAAAACTAAGGTTTCGGCATCGCTAGGTACGGTGAGGCGGTAGTTACCGCTTACATCGGTGACCGTACCTACTGAGCTTCCTTTGACCAGCACGTTCACACCAGGTAGCCCTTCGTCGTTTTCTAAATCAGTTACCTGTCCGGTAATCGTTTGCTCAGTACCTTGCGCGTAGACAGAGGTAGAGAGCATCAGCAGGAATAAGCTCAGCGGTAGAGCCAATCCCCACAAGCGAGTCAGTACTTTTCTTTTCATTTTGAAGATTGTTTAGTTAAAAATTAAGTATAAAGCAGTCATAATCACCGATAGCCCTCCCCATAGAAGTAGAACTTGAGGCGAGGGGGTATACCGCAATGCTGCGTATGATTGAGCCAGGGTCGGAAAGTTTTTTGTATGGTCGACCGAGGTTAACCACGATACCGCGATAATGAGTATCAGAATGAAAACGAACAGAAAAAACGAAACCAAAAGGAAATGGGGCCAGAAGGTGGCGTTCGGTACGTCCAAGAGCTGAAGCACACCTACGGCCAAACAGACCGTTGAGCCTACCGTTAAGCCAACGTTCGCCGCCGCGACGGTCATCCGCTTCCAAAGAACGCCTAATAAAAAAGTCGCCGCCATGGGTGGAGCCAAGTATCCTAGGATAGCTTGAAATAGGCTAAACAGATCCATGCCTTTGATCCGGTCTAACCCCAGTGTGATTAGTATGGCTACCCCCGCCCCCACGATCACAACCGTTCGGCCAATCGTAACCAACTGTTGCTGGGTAGCATCGGGGCGGAACTGGCGCGCGTAAATATCCATGGTGAATACCGTGCTTAATGAGTTGAGAGCCGAATCAATCGTGCTGACCAGTGCCGCGATAAGCACCGCCATCACCAGCCCCACCATTCCCACTGGCAATAAGCCTGTCACCAGCGTCATATACGCTTCGTTCTCGTCAGGCAAGTCGGGGTACAACAGATAGCAGATAATACCGGGTAGAATAAATAGCGGGACATCTAAAATTTTTAGCCAGCCCGTGAGGTTGGTTCCAAGTTGCCCCTGTTCCAGGCTGCGGGCACCCAGCACCGACTGCACCATGCTTTGATCGGTACACCAAAACCAGATACCCAGTACGGGGTAGCCCAGCACAATGGCAAGCCAGGGATAATCAGGATTATCAGCCGCCAAAAACAAGTGACCAAATTCGGCGGGCACCTCGGTAAGCAATCGCCCCACTCCCCCCAATTGATATATTCCGGCAATGACCAAAATGCTGGATACCACAATCAGCAAGATCATTTGAAATACATTGGTGACAGCAATCGTTTCCAGCCCTCCGGCTACCGCGAAAAAGGTAGCCAGCAACATAAGTATACCGGCTGAGGCCCACAAAGGCCAGTCCAGAATCTGGCTGACCAGTAGCCCTCCGGCGTAGAGCGTCAGGCCGAGCCACGAGATGAGGATAGTAACCAGGGAGTACCAAGCCAGCAGCTCCCGCGTAGTACTGTTAAACCGTTTGCCCATAAACTCGGGCAGCGTACTAACTCCGGCGTTCTTGTAGTGAGGGGCAAACACCAACGCGAGTAGCCCAATGAAGGCGAAGGCCAGCCACGAAAAGTTGCCCGCCACAATACCAGTGGTGTAGCCCACCGCACAAGAAGCAATCAGCATAGAAGGCCCCACATTGGTTCCCCACATAGTAAGCCCAATGCTGTACCACCGCAGCGAGCCTCCCGCCAGAAAATAGTCCCGCCCACTTCCTTTCTTTTTCCGAAAGCTACTGTACGCTCCAATAGCCACCACCAGTAGCAGGTAGGCAGCTACTACGCCAAAGTCAAGCGGCCGCAAATGTTGGTGGATATTCATATCTTCCTTTCGTTCACTAGTAAATGCTAATCATCGCCAAATCTGCTGATCGGCAATGCTATCTTCTTTCTCCAATCGCTCCCAATCAACCTCGGCACCTAAGCCCGGTACCTCCGGTAAAATGAAACAGCCATCTTCTATGGTTGGCTTTATCCGCAGCAGCGAAGCCACAACTCCTACTACTGGTTCTAAATACTCTAATTGAGCCGCTTCCCCTACTGACGCCACGATAGCGGCATTAAGATGGGAGGTGCCCCCAGCGCTGAACATCAAACCGTGCTGTTGGGCTAGTTCCGCAATTGACAGCCATTCGTTCAGGCTACTGATATGTCCGGCAATAGGCTGTAAGTGTTGCACGCCAGCTTCCACCAACGAGGGAAATACCAGGGCTGAACGCTCCGACTCCCCGTAGGAAATGGGCACCGGCGAATGTTCGCACAGATCAGCGATCTCGTGCAGGGCCGCCGAGTGAATCGGCTCTTCCAGCCAAGCGATATTCATGGCTCCCAATTCTCGGCTTACCACCTGCGCTTTCTCGAGGCTCATCGATTGGTTAGCATCCACGGCCAGACGGGTTTCGGAGCGCAGGGCTTCACGCACCAGCGCAATACGCTTCAGGTCTTCCGCTACCGTAGTAGAAAGACCTCCAAATTTCATTTTGATCGTCCGGTAACCATCTGCTTCCCAAGCCCGACATTCGTCTACCAGCTCGCTCACCTCTAAGTTCATTCCTCCGCCACTGGCGTAAGCCTGCACCCGAGATTGGGTGCCGCCCAAGTAGCGAAAGAGCGGCAATTCTTTCCGACGAGCAGCTAAATCATGAAAAATACGGTCGAGGTGACCGAGTGCCAAAGCTGCCCCACCCCGAAAACCTTCGTTGCGAATACTCCAGTAGAGCTGTTGGTACAGGGCTTCGTAGGTACTCGCAGGGGTGTTGAGCAAAAAGGGAACGAATACATCTTTGAGTAGATCCAGTCCGGTAGTAGGAAACTCACATTCGCCCCAGTTGCCATCGTAGTCAGTTAGGCGGACGAAACAAGCCCGGTAATGCGTAAATGGCCCCATCGTAGCATCGTAAAACGGAGGCTGAAGTGGGATCGGGGCTACGCAACGAACCTCAATCGCCGCAATATTAAATTGCTCTCGATGAATAGGAGTCTGCGGAGATTGAACGGCTGCGGTGGCTGGTAATTCGTTATTCATCGTATTTGGTTGGTTAGTTCATTGAATACCGCCTCATCTAGCTTACCTGCCTGACAGTCGGATAGGGTTTGGGTGAGTTGCTGCTGATTTTTAGCCCCCAACACCAGATAATCAACTTCTTCCATAGACAGCAAATAGCGATGAGCCAACGTCGATAGCTTCATGGCTAGCTGCTGGGCTAAGGCCGCCGCGTGTCGGGCGCGACGTAGGTCAGCTTCGGAAATCCACTCGGGTGCCTGCTGTTGATACTTTTCGTACCGATTGCCGAGTAGTCCCATGTGCAGGGCACTGCCTTGGTAGGTAGTTAAGCTGTGTTTTCTAAAAAAAGGAATCGCCTCCTGCATACCGTCTAAGCAGCAGGCATCCAGGTTATTAAAGCTCATCACTACATCGAAGTGGCCCTGCTGAATTGCCGGATAAAAAGTCGCTGGCACGTTTCCGCCCAGACCAATAGCCGCTGCCCATCCTGACTGCCGGACACGCACTAAAAAATCAATTACTTCTGCTACCCGCTCAGTTGGCACTTGGTCGGGTTCGTGCAGAAATAGCAGGTCGATCCGATCAACCCCCAAAGTATCCTGGCTCTGCTTTACACTACGCTCCATCACTTTAGGGTCGTAGTTGTTGGTGCGCTCGTCAGCCCGATCAGCCCGTAGCTTTCCCACTTTAGTACTGACGAACGGAGGTTGGCCTGACCATTGCTTTAGTGCCTGCCCGACAATGCTTTCAGCATCACGATAGGCGGGAGCTGTATCTAATCGGGCGACTCCGTTCTCAAGGGCGTATAGAATAGTATCTATCGATTCCGGCGTATCAATCGCTCCCCACACTCCTCCTAACCCGGCGGTACCTAATACCAACCCAGGCAGTGAGGCCTTCGCCCGATACGTGGGTCGAGCGGTAGCTGCACTTCCGGGCGCGGTAGTATCCGAGGGTTGAGTAGGTATCGTAGTAGTAGGTTTATTCATTTGCAATTCGTCTAATGGCAGTCTTATTGATTAAGTAGATGGCGAAATTCAGGTTCCAGTCCGGCCGTTTCTACAATGTGCTTTCCTTGGCGGTGTCCCTTACGGTGCAGGGCGTACTCCAGCCGCATAATGCCCGATTGATGCAGCTTTAGCCGATCGGCTACCCCTTCTACTACGTTCTCCTGAATGACGAAGGGATTTTCAGCCGAACCGCCACTCTTCTCGTCGCAGTAGATTGCGTACACAATGCGCTGCCAGGGGGCTTGGGCATCGGCAATATCATGCAAATAGTTGCGATAAATCCGGGTACCCGGTTGATAAGAAAGCGTATAAATAGCTGCTCCGTCGTTGAGTAGCTTTACCACGTCACTCACATCGTTGTAGGCGATCAGGTTATTAGCCATTGCGTTGGGTTGATCCGTCCAGCCGAAGCCAACGCTAATGCCGGAATAAGGCAAATTGCGGATAACATTATGCGTGATTTGCGCTCCGTTGGGATAACCTGCGGCAATACCGACGCAACCAAAGTACTCGGTCGCTACCCGTTCAATAAGGTTATTAGCAACGGTATCATTGTAGCAAATTTCAGTCGTGTCAGTAGGATTGTAGGGGATATGAAACTCGACCGAAGGATCTTGAGTGAACTTGGCGAGGGAAACAGCACTTCCGGCAATAGCATGAAACTGGTTGCCTACCACCGAACAAGTGCGGGTGCCGTAGTGCAGATCGAGTCCGGCCGACCCCAGATTTTTGAATTCGTTGCCCCGAAACGCGACCTGATGGGCGTGAGCTACGTACACCGCCGCCGGAGGTCGGTATACGTACTGGTTGTTTTCGGTATCAGCCCGGTAGTTGTGCTGTCCCGTCTGTGCGTTGACGTAACCGTTGGTATTGGCATACGTCCAGTTCGTGTACTGAAACGACAATCCTTCAAAGTGCAAATTGGTAACCGGATTATCCGCCGTGCCCTGCACAACCAGCAGCGTATCCAGCGTTGGGTACATCACCCGTAATTGGTTCATATCAGCCCCTGCGGGCGGTTGATAATACAATATTTCCTGATCAATATCGTGGTACCATTCCTGCTCAGTATCCAACAACTGACGAGCGTTCTCAAAGTAAACCCGGTGTTGAGGGCCGTGCATCGGATAAGGCCGATTAAACAAAATGTCAGTTTCATTTTCGGCAAAGCTGATGCGGGAATATTTGTGAAAACTAAGTCCGTAGGAGCTAAGAGTACGTACCCGCAGGTAGCTTTCGGCCCAGCTCTGAAGCAGCACCATCTCTAAGTGAGGGCTCTTTTCACCTACGTGTTCGTGCTTTCCCTTCAGAATCAGCTCCCGGTCATCGTAGTCCCAACCGGAGCTTTCTAAGTATTGGCTAGCATTGGGGTAGCGGGCACGGATAGCTTTCTGACCGTCGACGTACAACTGACGGAACACCACCGAACTAAGCTGTGCTTGATAGATGCCCAGCTCATCGGATGCTTGCCAGCCGGATACTTCCTTTCCACTATGAATCAGCACCTCACCCTCACCCGCTTTTTGGTAAGTCACTCGCTGAGTGGCTGACCCTCCGTCTTCCGGGCCAAAGCGAAGCGGTTCATTCAGAAAATACTCGCCTGCGCGAATCAACACTTCAATATTCTGCTGGTTGAGCCGAGCCTCCCGTACGGCTTGCTGGACTCGCTTTAACGTGCGAAACGGTGCCTCGTTAGCTCCAGTATTATTATCGCTACCCGTAGGCGACACATAAAAGGCAACTTGCCCCACTGCGAGAGTGGTAATAAGCGTAGCAAGCAGAGCAGTAAAAAGTGTAGTAAAAGGTAGCACCATAGGTTTTGAAAAACTCAATAATCAAAACAACAGAGATGCGAGATGAAATACTCACCCTATTTTACCGCTTTATAACACTATTTTGTCAAATACTACCGATTAGACAATTGATAACCTGATATTTGTACTAATTTTATCAAAAAATCAGCAATTAACGTTTTTTTTGATAAAATTAGTGCTAGATTCCAACACTATTTTATCTCCTGACCGCTCTAAAATGAAGACCATTGTTGAAAAGTGGACTACTCCCAACCAGTATTCGTTCGTTAGCAAGCGATACAATGTAAAAACCGACTTCGTACGATCTCCCGAAATTTTGATGCGAACGCACGCCGAATACGAAATTTCGGTACTGACCAATTGTAGTGGTAAGCGGTTTGTTGGAAACACTATCGAGAATTTCACCGAATGCGATTTGTTTTTAATTGGGCCCCATCTGCTGCACGCGGTTCAGCCCGATGACTTCGAGCGAGGCGATGTGATTACCGTCCGTTTTCTAAAAGAAGGTTTTGGTAGTGGCTTTTTCGATCTTCCCGAAAATGAACATATTGCTTGCCTACTACACGAGGCGCGGCGGGGAGTGGCCTTTGCCTCCGCCGATGTTCCTCAGCTTTATCAGAAACTACAGGAAATGGTTTCACTCACCGGATTCGAGCGCATGATGGCCTTCTTTCGCCTGCTTCATCTGATGGCGCGTAACCCCCACCGGCGGGTGCTCTCCAGCAATGGGTTTTCTCCGCTTATCAACCCTAAAGACCACGAAACCGTAAACCAAACCTACGAATATATCGTCAACCGATTTGCCGACCATCGAATTACGCTAGGTGAAATTTCGGACTACGTAAATATGTCTCCAACGACATTCTGTCGCTACTTCAAAAAGCATTTTCGCAAGACCTTCACCACTTTCCTAAACGAAGTAAGGGTAGGACATGCTTGCAAGATGCTTCAGCAAACCAATAAAACTGTAGCTGAGATTGCTTTCGCTTCAGGGTACAACCAACTGACACACTTTAATCGGCAGTTTAAACGTGCGGTAGGATACAGCCCTACTGCCTATCGGAATAACCTTTCTCAACAAATTACCTGATAATTACTACAAATGGAAAAGCTTCACCAGTAACAGCTTCCTTCTCACTCTACTCCTTTACAAAACCCCCTCGCCTTTGCGGAAGCTAGTGATACGGAAATATGGACTTGGTTCAAGCGAGGTCATGAATAAAAAAAAGCATCCAAGATTTGTTTTCTAAGGTTCCAGACCCACGGGTGGTGAACCGTTGTACCTGCAAGCTGTCAGATATTCTCTTTATTGCTCTGAGTACGCTGATCTGCAATGGGCTAATAAAAATAGCTCTTCTGAAGGGTGGCGTTATTTTGATAAACGTGAATCGGCCAGTAACTTCGGCCCGCGCCCTATAAAACTCAAGTATGCGATTTTTTCAGAGATACCGTTGGCTTTGGCTCGGTTTGCTTATTCTTAGCGGTAGTTTTTTTTCACCTTTCCTTCCCCATGCCCTACAGATTACCAATGCCATAGAGTCTTGGTTTGTAGAAGACGACCCGCTGCTACGCACGTATCAGGACTTCCAACAGTCGTTTGGCAGTGATGAGGTAATTACGGTCATTATCTATGACACTGCTGGGGTGATAAATCAGAAAATGCTACTGGCTATGCAAGAAAGCATCGGTGAGATGAGAGAAATAGAAGGAGTAGAAGAGGTGTATTCCCTGACTAATGCCCGCACCTTTAAGCTTTCTGCTGGTCGTTATTTCATCTCTGCCTTACCCGACTCCCTACCGGAAGCCTCCCAGTTTTATGATTCGCTAGCGAATATTTATCAGTCAGCTCCCTTAGTTACCGGAAATTTTATCAATAAAGAAGGAAGCAGTCTACGGCTTATTGTCCAGTTGGGACTGCTGGCGGACATACAGCACCGCATGGATGAAATTGTAGATGGTGTAGAGAAGGCATTGTTAGCGTATTTTCCAGAAGAAAACGTATCAATGGGGGGCAGTTCGGTCATTTACTCGGGCCTCAATAGCCTCACCCAGCGGGATTTTGCGCTCTTTTTGGGAGGTGGTGTTGGTCTGATTATGCTGTTTTTGTTTGTTCTCTACCGAGACTTCTATGTGATTATCTACAGCCTGGCTACGTTTTTTCTGGTGCTTTGGCTGGCGTTGGGTATTTATGGTGCTCTGGGTTATTCACTCAACTTGGTTTCTTCTATCGCTCCTGTTCTGTTGACCATTGTTAGTTTGCTGGATATTATCCACATACTCAACCACTACAAGGCACAGGGGCAGCAAGACATTGTGCCAGCTTTAAGAAGGGTGTGGTGGCCTTGTTTGTTTACTACTCTTACGACGGTAGCTGGTTTTGCTTCCTTCTTGTTCACTCCTCTTTCTATCTTACAGCAGTTTGGCCTTTTGGTAGGAATCGGCCTCTCACTGGCACTGGTAGTGAGTTTTGTGCTGGCGTTTCTTTTCCTGCCCCTCATTAGCTCCGAAAAGTCAAGCCTGGGAATACGGGTAGAAAGTCAGCTTTTGCGGTTGTTTAGGTTTTCGGTAGAAAAGAAATACGCCATTTTAGGTTTTTACCTGATGGTTGTGATAGGTCTGGGGTACGGGATCAGTAAGATTGAAGCCAATACCTATACCCTGGGTTATTTTCCCACAGGGCATCCGGTAGTAGAAGACCATCAGGATATTTTACAACGCTGGGGTCAGTATTTTCCCATAGACTTAATGCTCTACCCGAAGGATTCTATGATGATAAATAGCCCTAAATTGCTCATTAAAACGGCGGAATTTGCCCAGCGGGTCACAGATATTAAAGGCATTGAGAGCGTCGCCGGCTTTCACGAACTCTACCTAAGCACGCTGCCAATAATTTATGGTCCCATGTGGCGTAATCGTCTGAAGCCCCAGTTAATCGATCGTTATACCGCACAGGCTCTGGAGCAAGACAGTAGTCTGGTGAGGCGGTGGCTGCCTCCCGATGAAAAAAAAGGGCGGCTTATCCTGAGTGGAGATGTTGTCAGTACGAACGAACTCAATGTGATGTTGTCCCAGATTCACGCATTGAGCCAGGAAGTGTACGGCAGCACGGCAGACTTGCGACCTACTGGCTATATTCCGCTGTATGCCGGCATTGTGGGTTATGTCGTCACTTCCCAACAGCGTAGCCTCGCTATTGCTTCAGGCTTGGTGTTCGTTTTTTTGCTGCTGATGCTCAGGGGTAAGGTATTGCTTGGCTTGGCTGCATTTTTGACCAATCTGCTACCGGTTTTACTGATTCTGGGCGTTATGGGTCTGGCGGGTATTTCGCTGGACATTGCCACCTCCTTGATTGCCGCCGTAGTATTGGGTATTACCATAGACGATACCATTCATTTTGTGTACCATTACTACCTGGATCGTGAGCGGCTCCCGCATCGCAAGAATATGGAAATGACCATCCGGCAGGTGGGTAAAGCAATCTTAGTGACTAGTCTGCTACTAGCGGGTGGCTTCGGACTCATGGTATTTGCCTCGGCGGTGCCAGTACGCTACTTTGGGATATTGATTGCCACGGCAGTGAGTGGGGCTTTGCTTTCATTCACCACTTTTTTACCGGCACTCATGGATATTTTATTCGGGAGCAAACGCTAGATTGGTAGTTCCACCGCAGTACAACTCAGGTCACCTTGCATTATTTCCCGCCTTCTACTGCATGACTATTTCAATTATGCTAATAATTGGGTAATCGTTTGGTGAAAGCTAATCAATTTCTTTACTGGAGAACTATAATTTGCCTAGAAGCACTTCAAAATTGCACCTTCTCCTCCATTGCTTGCCCACTTGCTTTCTCATTTACCTTCTTCTTCCGCATAATTACTTCGTAGAGGTCTTTACGGCGTTGCTGGAGGTTACGGACACTGCCTTGGGTGCGAAGCTTTTTGAGTAACTCTAAATCCAGGTCAGTAATGAGGGTAGTTTCGGTGTTGGGAGTGGCTTCGGCTACTACCGCATCGTGAGGAAAGGAAAAGTCAGACGGAGAGAATACGGCAGATTGGGAGTATTGGATGTCCATATTTTCTACGCGGGGCAGGTTGCCTACACTACCCGTAATTACTACGTAGCATTCGTTTTCAATCGCCCGGGCTTGGGCACAGCGACGAACCCGTAAGTAGGCATTCTTAGTATCCGTCCAGTAGGGTACAAACAGAATATCCATCTTCTGGTCAGCCAGAATGCGGGACAGTTCGGGGAACTCTACGTCGTAGCAAACCAGCACTCCTACCCGTCCGGCATCGGTCTCAAATACTTGTAAATTATTTCCGCCTTGCAATCCCCAGTAGCTCTGTTCATCAGGAGTGATGTGAAGTTTATACTGACTATCTACATTTCCGTCGCGGTGCAACAGAAAGCTAACGTTGTACAGCTTATGATCTTCATAAACCGGCATTGAGCCAGCAATAATATTGATATTGTAGGTAATAGCCAGCTCCTGCATTTTATCGCGTACCGGGTCGGTATACTCTGCTAAGTGGCGCACCGCATCTGAAGAGGACTGAACATCTTCGGCCAGAGCCATCAGCGGGGCGTTGAAGAACTCAGGAAATACTACAAAATCGGCGGCGTAGCTCGATACCGTATCTACGAAGAACTCCATTTGTTGAAACAAATCTTCTAACGAAACCACCCGACGCATCTGCCACTGCACTGCGCCCAACCGAACCACCGATTTAGTACCGCCAATCAACGGCTCAGACTCATCTTCGTAGGCAATATTGATCCACTCCAGCAACGTGGCGTACTGCATGGAGCTTTTATCTTCGTGGGCGTAGCGAGGTATTAGCTTACGCACGTGAAAATCGTTCGCCAACTGAAAAGTCAGTACTGGATCGTAGATTTCCTTGTTCTTCACCTCTTCCAGATACTTGCGGGGAGTAAGCTTATCGCGATGCTCTCGGTAACCGGGAATTCGTCCGCCGACAATGACTGCCCGGAGGTTCAGGTTTTCGCACATTTCTTTACGGGCATCGTAGAGGCGACGACCGAGGCGCATATCACGGTACTCGGGATCAACGAACAGATCGGTTCCGTAGAGTGTGTCGCCTTCGTCATCGTGAGTATCAAACTTACCACCGCCAGTAATCTGCTCGTAGGTATGGTTATCACCGAACTTGCTGTACTTAACAATTAAGCTAAGTGCCGCCGCCACAATTTTTCCATCCACTTCAATACCAATCTGCCCTTCGGGAAAAACTGAAAGCTGATTTTGAAATTCCCGTTTTGTCCACGCCCCTCCAGCATCCACGTACACCACTTGCATAATGCACTGAATAGCTTCATAGTCGCTAATTTCTAGCGTTCGCAGTTTAAGTAGATGCTGTTCTATTGTTTTTTTATCCTTGTTAATCTCCATAAAAGTAGTAGTCAATTGGCAGTTACTATTTTTAACCTTAACTATCGGTTTATACCAACAATAATGTTTCCAGTCTATTAACCTTCCGCCGACTTTTGGGTTGTCAGGAAAACGATTCTTTTACGCTAAACTATTACAACTATGGCCGTAAGAAAAGCAAATGCCCAATGGCAGGGCGGACTGAAAGAAGGAAAAGGGAATTTATCACTTGGAAGCGGAGCCTTTACAGGAAACTACAGCTTTCTATCTCGATTTGAGGAAGGTAGCGGGACTAACCCTGAAGAACTAATTGCAGCAGCCCACGCTGCCTGTTTCAGCATGGCCCTTTCGGCGGGATTGGAACAAGCTGGCTATCAGCCCGAATCCGTAAAAACAGAGGCAAAGGTGAAACTAGTCCAGAACGATGGTGGATTTGCCATTACCCAGATTGATCTGGTGAGCGAAGCCAAAATTCCCAATATCAGCGAAGACGACTTTCAGCAGCAGGCGAAAGGGGCTAAAGAGAACTGTCCAGTTTCTAAAGTACTTGCTGGAGCGGAGATTACTTTGGATGCAAAATTAGTGTGATGGTGTTCGTGTGCTAAGGTGTTCATGTAAACCTGAAGAGAAAAACACTTTAATCTAGTTGTAGGATTTGTTAAAAGCTAAAAAAGACCATCCTCTCGCGAAGATGGTCTTTCTCTATTTCTATCGAGTGATGCTACCGAATTACCCGTAGAACCTGGCGTTCTTCACCCAATTGCGCCTGAATCATATACACTCCGGTCGGTAAACTGGAAATATCCAACGAGAAGTTTACTTCGTTATCCGGTGGAGTATTGAATGATTGCGTAGATAGTGGAGTGCCGTATTGATCCATGATAGCAACCTCTACCCGAGCCTCTGGATGATCTATTACCTGAAGGTTGACTTCCGAAGCACCTGGATTCGGCGAAGCTTCTAGGTATATCCCAGAAGTATTCATCGCTTCAGCCGGTGGTATGAGCACCTGATCAATTACGTGGGCTACGCCGTTGCTGCCCAATACGTCAGGGGTAATGACGGTAGCATCATTTACTTTTACCATTCCATCCGCAATGCTAATCTTTACCGAACCATACTGCCGAGTTTCAACTTCCTGACCATCAGAAAGATTAGCCGCTCGTAGTTCTTCTCCAATCACTATATGGTAGCGAATAACCTCTCTTAGTACTGGCGTAGGAATTTGTCGTACGTCGGTCAATCCCATCTCCGCTAAGAGTGCCTCAAAAGCAGCGTTGTTGGGCGCAAATACGGTAAATGGCCCTTCGCCCCGCACGGTAGAGAGATAGCCTACCTGTCGTAGAGCGGTAGATAGAATAGAAAAATCATCATTAGCCCGAACAATTTCTCCAATAGTCTCTCGCTCTACTACCTCAAACGATACTTTTAGGGAGGTCCCAGGAAGCCCCGTAGCAGTTCTTCCCGAATAAGGAATAGCCGACAATACGTAACTATCCAACTCAAACCGTCCGGAGCGGTAGTCGCCTTCATCATCTCCAAATAAAGCGTAAGGAGCCGCATTTTGAGGTTGAATTGTATCTCCGTCCAAGGTGAATTGTACACTCTCCGGATGTCCAGCTACTTCCGCCCGGACATTGATCTTATGCGGTAACTGGGCTAAGTCTAGTACATCGCCATCGTTTATTTCCATAATATCTTTATCCGTACGGGCACTTACCAACACGAACTTCGTAACATTCGCTACGGGAACTAGCACTTCATCAATGGCGTGGATCACTCCGTTACTGGCATCTACGTCCGGCAAAATAATATTCACTCCGTTTACGGTAAGGCTTTCGGTATCATCCTGACTAATCACTACGGCAAGCCCCTGCGCGGTTTCGTACTGCTCACCCGGCATCAGGTCAACTGCGAACAATTCAGTAGGAAGCACATGGTAGAGTAAAATTTGAGTGAGAACATCTACCGGAACTTCATCCAAACTCTGGAAACCTAAAGCAGCAATAGCATTCTCAAACGCAGCATTAGTTGGCGCAAATACGGTGAAAGGACCTTCGGAAGAAAGGGTTTCGGCTAATTCTGCTTTTACTACCGCTTCTACCAATAGACTAAAGCGTTCATCTCCTTGAGCGATTTCTACAATTGTTTGTCCCTCACTACCACCGTCAGCATTCAGGTTGATAATACGAGTATCTTCCGCCACTGGAGTTTCTTCTTGGGCGAACGGTTCATCGGAGAAATTCGCTAGTAGGTATTCGGCTAAAGCATCTTGCTCAGTGCCCGGATCGGCAAAGGTAGCTTGCCCCGCATTAGCCAAGCTATCTAACACATCAGGTAAGTCAACGCGGTTTTCGCCCAGTTCAGGGTACGGGTAGCCATCGCCCCCTCCGGCTAAGAAGTTCAGTGTGACGATACGAATTTCACGATCAGCATCGCCTACTACCTCGCCATTCTCAGCGATGGTATCTTCTACGTTTCCTTCTTGGTCAATGACCTCTACCATTTGCACCCAGTTACCTACTTCTTGGGTAGCATCAAAGCTAAACCGTACTCCCGCTACCTGCGGAAACTGACCGGGCGTAGCGCCGGGTTCGGAGGCTGACACCGCGTACTCTAGCACCGCCAGCAAGTCAGTTGCCGACAGCGTTAATAACGATAAGCTGTTGTTGAACCGAAGTGTATTCACAATATCCAGTTGAGAGATGTCTCCCTCCTGCTTACCCGATTCGGGATTCGCTTGGGGCGGAGCAAATTGTACATTTCCTCCTCCCAGATCAACCAATTCACCAATCGCAGCCCGAATACCGCCCCCGTTTCTAAGAGAGACTTTTACACTGGCATCAAACTGCTGGGCAGCCACTAGGGCAGCATCGGCGGTAAGGTTGCCTAAGTTGGTTTCTTCGGTGCGTACTTGCGCCCGTCGACCGTCGAGATATACACTGGTTTTTCCTACGATAACTCCGTCTTGCTCGTTTACGATGGTCTCTACCGAATTGGTCAGCCGCTGAACCAGCTCACCCTTGGTGCCATCAGCAAACGGATCTTCGGTTTCCCATAGTTCACTCACTACTTCTTCTACGGTAGCGTAGGCTCCGCTCATTTCGTTTTCTAACGAACTTTCTACCAGTACTCCTTCGCTGGTAAATTCAATCAGTAAGCGACCTACGTAGCTGTATTCACCGTCAGTTCCTACAACTACGGCGGGGTCACCGTCAGCATTTTGGGTGACGAACGGATAAGCTTCTTCAATTTCATCACCACTGCGGAGTACGTCGTCTTCCTGAGCGAATAGCACATCGGAACCGCCCGCAATCACTACATCCACTCCCGAAAGTAATCCGACCAGTTCTTTCTCTAAAGCAACCTGCTGGAGATGAGTCACTAGTACAATCTTATTAATTCCCTGATTCGCGAGCGCATCAATCGTTGGCTGTAGCACCTCGGCTAGAGCGGGCATATCGTTTTCGGTGGGGCCTAGTACCTCTACTCCTCCGGTAGAAGAAATGGATTGTACAATCTGGGTCGTTGCCCCAACGATGCCCACGGTCTCACCATTAAATTCAACGGTGGTAGCTGGAGCAAACTTCGGGGCTGCTGCGGCAGCATCTAAGTCATCGGGAGCTGAGATGAATGCACCACTTGGTTGAATCTCACTAGTGAATAATCCACCCAAATCGCTATCACCGCTGAAATCAAGATTAGCTGATAAGTACGGGAACTGTGCTCCTAGCCAACGAACATCGGCTAAAGTGGTACCGCGAATATCCGTTCCTACAATATCTGAAAAAGCGTTGGTTCCGGCATCAAACTCGTGGTTGCCCACCGCCGAAGCGTCAAAACCGATAATATTCATGATCGTAATATCCAACCGTCCGGGGGTTTCCCGAATGTTAGTCAACCCGGGTTCGTTGTACAGTTCTTGGTAAATTTCCTGAAACACGGGACGTAAGCTACCGTCGCCGGCTGCTCCAAAGAATGGGCCCGGAATGTAGTTATCACCGCCAGATATGGTCAGTGTATTTTCTTCTTCCTCTAATCGGTCAACAATAGCCGCAAAGTTAGGCGCGTTGTCAATCGCTTCTACTCCCCCTTCCAAATCAGAAGCGTGTAAAATTTGTAGCGTAAAGTTTTCATCGCGCATCGCATCGGGAGCCAGTGAGGGCGCATCGGCTTTAGACGCGCTCTCTTCGCCTTCGGTCAAATAATTATTATCGGCATCGGTACCCCAGGCGGAAGCAAACTGCTCCAGTGAGTTAGGTTCCAAGATGGTTTCTACAAAGTACCAGTTGGCTTGGGCACGCTCTTCCTTCACGTCTAAAATGAAGTAACCATGTTGATCCAGATCGGTGTACTGCATGTGCGGGTTTGGATTGATACCATTGAGTGGAGTACCGGGGACAGTTAGCGGCTTGTTAATCTGAAATTCAAACCCGGCAGCACCTTCTACTCCCACATTCTCATCAAAGTTAGCCGAGTTCACACTGGGGGTAGCAAACTCTACGGCAACCGAGCCTTGGCGGGTAGCTGGGTCGTAGGTAGGAGTTACCGGAACCGGGGCTTGCCCGGCAGCAGCAATGGTAGGATCGTTACCACTCAGTGGGGCGGGTTGACTCGTAACATCATAGGCAAAAGTAGAGTGAAAGTCACCCGTGAGCACTACTACATTGTCTAAAGAATTATCACCGATAAAATTGATAATTTCGTCCCGTTCGGCAGGGTAACCGTCCCAGATATCTAAGAATATACTTTCAATGCCGTCAGGAGTAAAGCCACCGTCGGGGTCGACCCCTGCCCACCAAACATTGAAAGGTGAGAATATGACCTGGTTACCGATTACTTTCCACTTAGCGGTAGAGTTTTGTAGCTGATCAAACATCCATTGCTTCTGGGTATCGCCTAGCATAGTTCGATCGTCGCTGTACAATTTGGCATCGGTAATGCTCATACCTTGAATATCACGCTCTTCCAGGCGGGTATCTAGCATAATCAAATCCATCAACTCACCGTACTGAATGGTGCGGTACAAAGGAATCTCGTTCAAATCACCCCGAATCGGCATCCACTCGGTGTATACTTGTCTGGAAACTGATTTCCGTTCATCCCACGAGCCTTCTTCATCGGGCTGGTGATTTTCCGCTCCGTCTTCGTAAGCATCATTCGCCGACTCATGGTCGTCCCAAATGGTGATGAATGGGTGCTGTTGATGCGCCCGACGTAAATCAGGATCGAGGCGATACTGAGAGTAGCGGGTACGATAATCCGCCAAATTCACAATTTCTTTATCGGGCAAATGTCTCCGCTCACCAGAATCACGCAACCCCGCATCACCGTAAAAATCTTCTCCGGTGGCCGAATATTCATAAATATAGTCTCCTAAGTGGATTACTGCATCCAAATCAGCCCGATCAGCAATACGTCCGTAGGCACTAAAGTAACCCGCTTGGTAATTACTACACGAAACCACGGCAAAGCGAAGATGATCGGCAGAACCGCTGGGGGTGGTTCGAGTACGACCAATGATGGAGGTTTTGTCCATCGCTTCAAATTGGTAGTAGTAGGTAGTGTAAGAAGCCAGCCCGGTCACGTCCACCTTCACAGTATAGTCGCGGGAAGCGTTAGTCATCAACTGACCTTCTTGTACCACATTGGTAAGCTCTGGATCAGTTGCCATTTTCCAAGATACTTCAATATCCTGATTGGTATCTTCCCCTTCCGGGGTAATACGGGTCCAGATAATTACGCGGTCAGCCAGCGGGTCGCCTGAGGCTACGCCGTGATAAAAAGGGGCTAATGCGAGATCATACGTCAGGTTCTGAGCATTTATTTGAAAAGATACGAGGGCGGTTCCTAGTAAAAGTAGGTATGCCCAGCATTTTCGGAAAAATACAGGTGTAAACATAAACGGATAGATTGTATAGAATGAAGTAAAACTACTCCCTTCAACCTACTGCCATTGCTTTCGTTGTTATCGAATTGTTAACTTTATGTCAATAAATGGTAATAGTCATTAAAACTAAAGGTCTGACGAAGGGAAAATTGTAATTTTGGCAAATATATTCTTGGTAGCATATCTCAAAAAAGCTATTCCAATACGATTGAAATAGCTTTTTTGCATTATTTTCTCGCAAAATTAACGTGAACTACGAATTAAGATAGGCTATAAGTGCTGTTTCTGGGGAAAGCTTGCTGTTTGAGCGCAGCGAGTTTCAAGATTTCCTAGATTTTTGTTTACTTTTCATCGATGGAAAAGTAAAAGCCCGCCCGGCTTAAGGGCAGAGCATTGAAGATCAAGCACTTACAATACTCCATTGATAAGTTGTAATCCATAGTTCACGTAAAATTAAGGCGTTCTTCCCCGCCAAATTTCTACCCACCCGGTGTAACCTTCGCCATTAGGTAAGTTCAGACGGTAGAAATACAGCCCATCAGGGTATTCTCCTCCATCCCAGAAATTTTCCTCAGTGTAAGCGTCTGATTCAAACACCTTATTACCCCAACGGCTAGTAATGATGATTGTCGCCTTATCGTCGTCGGAGGTAAACCTGTCCAGATTAATTACCCGAAAAGTATCATTGTCACCGTCGCCATTGGGTGTAAAAATATTAGGAATGTACAAATCTGCCGTGTAGTTGACCGACACGATGTAGGGCCTCACACAGCCCAACTGATCCCGAATTTCTATCTGGTAGGTACCTAACGTTTGGTCCATAAATACGTGCTGGAAAGGGTTGATTGCCGGATTGTCGTTCACTACCTCTACCCAGTCTTGAGAATTACCCGCCGGGTCTACGGCAATGCGTACTTCGTAAGGAGCTACTCCCCCGCGGATGTCATTAACCTCAATGTTACCGTAAGGATACTCAACCGTAGCAATCACATCTTCGGGCACATCAGCTTCCAGGGGCGAGGTCGGTCCTTCTATTCGGAATGTTTCTGAGCGAATGCGGCTCACCCGATCGCAATTACCTTGCTGTTGCTCCAGTTCAATCTGATAATCTCCTGGCTGCAACTGCTCGAAGGTATAACTCAGCGGCAATCGATTAAAGGTTGCCTGATCAATCGCATCTAGTTGGTCTACCCGGTAGAGTAAGAATCTGAGCGAAAGACCATCTACCGCCTGGATACTATCTACCGTTACCGAACCAAACTCACCAAAACAGGTGATGCTCTGCGGACGAGCCGCAAAAGCGAGCGCATCTTCTCCGGTTCCGGGAACAGGTACTGTCTCTGTCTTCGGACAAGCATTCTCATCGCGGGAGGCTACTGTTATCTGATAACTTTGCCCGGTAGACAATCCCGCGAGCGTAGCGGAAGTTTCGCTAATATCGATAAGTGTAGTACTGATTGTGTCGTTACCGAATACGGCGTATACATCATAGGGAGCCGAAGCGGCTGAGAATAGCGTATCTATGGTTACAGTAAGGTCAGCCGTTTGGTCAGGATCATCGCAGTCGGGCAGAATACTCTCGGTAGTGAAGACAATTCCATTATCGCCCACCCGAGCCGAAGCACTACAATTATCCCTGCCATCTTCGGTAACTACCGTGTAAATGTAGCGACCGATAGGAACATCCGTAAAGGTCACTGACCCTAGCCCGGTTTCAGTACGCACAATACCATCCGATGATTGAATCGTAAACGTATACTCTTCGCTTTCACCCCCTTGTACTGTCAGTTCCAGCACTCCAGTGCTAGCTCCGCATTCGGTTAAAGTGGTACTAGGAATAACAAGTCGGCCATCGAGTGAACAAGTCGTTATCGTAGTATCCCCGCCTACTATCGAGCAGTTGTTGGGGACGAATGTTCGGATACTAGCTAATGTATCAGCATTTGCACTTTCATCAAATACATATAAAGCAATGCGATAGTCTCCTGACTCCAGATTCGTAAAGGTATTACTCCCCGGTGGTTCTCGTAAGAAGTCGTTATATACCTCCTCAATACCATCATCATTCGTACGGAACATTACATACTCCGGGGTAATGTCATCTAAGCAGCCATCTGGTATTTCTAGTGAGATAGCTCCCGCTGTGGTACAGGTTTCTGCTTGAACACTTACTTCAATTTCGTTTTGTACTCCAACTTGCACCTCAATAGTATCTCTCGGCGTACAGGTTAGCCCAGCAAACCTGTCTTCAATAATTACTCGGTAGTTTCCAGCCAATACCGTATCCGGGTCAAACACGACAAAACCAATTCCGGTAAGGTCGGAGGAAGTTGAATCCCAAGGAGATAGTATGGTAAGATCGTCTAACGACTGATAGCGGAAGCGGAACCGACTAGGTGGCGCAATGGAAGATGTTTCGGTAAATACCTGAATCTGACCATCCTCAGCTCCAATACAACTAGCATCGGTAGGCACTACATTGAAGGCCGCCAAATCAAATCCGCAGCCACACAAATTGGTTGGGGTGACTGTGTACGTTACTTCGGCAGTATCGGTGCAAGCAGCAGCGTTAGTAGTTAACACAAATACGGTTTGATTATTTGCCACCACATAGCTGCTAGCCGAAGCGGTAATATCGTTGGTAAGCCCGGGGTCGCTAAACCATTGGTAGGTTACTCCAGCATCTCCGTTAACATCGCCTTGCAGTTCGGTTAAATCAACCGTGGCTAAATTACTACCGTCGCTATCCTCGCAAATAGCCGGAGGCGTTTGATCCATTGCTACCGGAACTGCAGCAATCTCAATTGCCAAAGTCATAACGTCTGAGCAAGGCCCATCCGTATCGTAGGTTACAGTATGAGAGGACGCTGTGGAAGCCAATAGATTGATCTCTCCACTGGCAGCATCTATCACCAGACCCGTTGTGCCCGAGAAAGTACCTCCGGTATTTCCAACGATGGTAGCAGTTGGATTAGTAGGCTCGTTCTGGCAGAATACGGTTACCCCGCCATAGTTGAAGTCAGCTATTTCTTCGGCATTAATGGTTACTTCAATCGTGCTATCCGTTTGGCAAGTACCTCCGGTAGTATACGTGATATTGTGCGTACCTATACTCGAGCCAGCCACATTAACTACGCCGGTATTACTATCAATTAGTAACGTGGCACTGCTAAACGTACCGGGAGGAATCGTAGGGTTATCAACAGTTGGGGAAGGATCGGCTTGTCCTTTGCAGAAGCTAGTGCTAGCGTAGCTGAAACTGGGGTCATCATCGTCTAAAATCTCTATTGAGGAGGTTTGCGTATCATTACAACTACCTGAGATAATCTCATTTTCTACGGTGTAGGTTCCAGAATTGGAGGCGGATAGATCAACTTCTCCAGTTGTAGCATTGATAATCAGCCCAGCAGGTGATGCAGTAAATGTTCCAGCACTGGCTCCAGGAGGAAACGCTGGAGTTGGATCAATATCTCCTTGACAGTACGGACCAACCGCATAGCTAAAGGTTGCATTAGCTGTACTAGCAATTGTTACACTGAAGGTTTCGCTGGTTGGGCATGGCCCAGTATTGAAGCTATACGTAATTAGGTATGGCCCACCAACCGTACTAGCTACTAAATCAATCTCACCCGTAGTCACGTCATCAAATACTATTCCCGGATCAGCGGTAAATGTACCTCCGGGAGTTATCACCGATGGTGTAGGGTTGGTAGGATCACTTACGCAGTAAGTACCGCTGCTATAGCTAAAGCTAGCATCTGGGGCGGCGTTGATGGTGATAGGAATCGTTTGACTCACTTGGCAGGGGCCATTCGTTTCGTAAGTAACGGAATGAGCACCCGCTGATGCCGTCGCAAGATCAATCTCACCCGTGGCAGTATTAATGGGTAGCCCCGATGTACTAGAGAATGTGCCTCCAGTGGTCCCGCTAATGGTCGCTACTGGGTTTGCATCGTCGGTGCAGAATATGTTTGCCGGGTAGCTAAAGTCTGCGCTTTCTTCCGGTTGAATGGTTACGTCAAACGTTCCGCTGGGTGAGCAGGTTCCTCCGATGGCGTAAGTAACCTCATACGTGCCAGCGTTACTGTTCGCTACCTCAATAACTCCTGTGGTAGCATTGATGACCAACCCGGGCGTACTACTAAACGTACCTCCGGCGGGGGCTACACTCGGAGTAGGATCGCCATCCGTAGGGCAGTAACTATCGGTAGGATAGCTCAAGCTTACCGCTGCGGAGCTAGTCACTGTAACGAAATTTACTTTAGTTTCAGTGCTATCGGTCGCTAATCCTTGATCAATGGTTAGGCTTACTGTAACTGGTCCAGCCACGCTGTAGGTAACGTCATGAAACCCGACTCCAGTAGCAGTTGCCGGACTAGCACCAGCCCCAAAATCCCAGTTGTAGGTAGTAGCTCCCGAAGAAGCATCCTCAAACCGAACCGTTTCACCTACACAAACGGTAGTTGGACTAGCATTGAAGTTAGGCACCGGTCCGGTTGAGCAGTCGTTAACGACTACTTGCTCGGTAGCAGTGCTAATGCAGCCGTTGGCGTTGGTAAATTCGTAGGTAATGGTGTGGGTTCCTACGGTGGCGATGGCTGGGTCAAAATCTGCCGTTCCGTTGCCATTATCAGTAATGCCCGGCCCAGTGAAGGTTCCGCCACCCAAACCAGGATTGATGTTTACTGCGCCATCGGTTTCGCAGTAGGCGTTGTTTAGCCCGGAAATGCTTACCGGGGTAATTGCGTTGACCGTGTAACTTACCGTGGCGACACTGATACAACTTCCGTCGCTAACCTCCGCGTAGAGCGTGGTACTACTGTTCACCGAAGCTACAGTAGGGTCAGCTACCTGAGTAGTTAAGGTAGCTTCAGTATACCAAGTAAAGGCAGAACCAGCTCCGCCATCAATAGCAGATTGTAAAGCAAGGTCAGTTAAGTCTACCGTAGCAGTACCACTACCTTCGGTATCTTCGCAGACTGCTAAGTTTTGATCAGTTACAGCGGGTAAGCTACGGACGGTATAGGTAACTTCAGCCACATTGGTGCAGCCGTTTTCTGTCACTTGAGCGTATACAATATCCCCATCGTTTACAGAAAAGCTAGTAGGAGCAGGAATTTGAGAAGCTAATGTATTGTCTTCAAACCAATCAATGGTAGCTCCCGCTCCACCGTTGATGGATAGTTCCAGAGCGGTCAAGTCTACGATGGCTTCTCCGGGGGTGCCAGCGTCTTCACAAACTACGGGAGTTTGGTCGGTAGCTGTCGGTGCCGTACGGGTAGCAAATGATGCTACTGCCGTAGTATTCCCATCACCGCATAAGCCAATAGAAGTAATACGGTAGTCATACGTCTGGCCAATATCTAGCCCGGTGAAGGTATAGGTAGTACCGGAAACTGTTTGAGGAGTAGTAGTCACAAAACCATCGTCTGATGCTTCTACCCGATAATTCAACGCACCGGTTGCTGCATCCCAAGTCAGGCGGAATCCATCGCAGGTAGGATTATCAGCAATTACATTGGTGGGTGCTACTACAGTACCGCCTAAGGTAGTGACGCTAATGGTATCAGAATTGACCGAAATACCGCAACTGGTCTCGGTACGAACCCGGTAAAAGTATTCAGTTCCGGACGAGATACCCAGATTGACAACTAAAAACGTATCGGTAGGTACGACTTCATTATTATAATCCGCCAGAATGCTAGTAAAGTCAACATCGTTAGCCACGTCAATGAAGTAGTTGGTAGCTCCGGTTACGGATACCCAGCGAGCGGTAAACGCATCGCAGGCAATGCCGGCAGCCGAGGTGGCCGTGGTGGCCGGAGCACCTTCGGTGGTTACAGTGATGGTATCGGAGTTATCAGAAACACAACCACTAAGTACGGATCGTACTCGGTAGAAGTAATCAGTTTCAGGAGAGAGTCCGGTTACGTTTAGCTGGAAAGTTCCAGCGGGAACGTCTTCGTTCTCGTAACCAGTAACAAAGGTTCCCAGACCAAAATTAGCATCAGTCGCTACATCTACCCGGTATTCGGCACCAGATACCTCATCCCACTGAATAGTAAAGGTATTGCAGGTAATGGAGGGTAATGGTGTTTGGGCATTAGGACCAGTTGCCAGAGGAGGGTCAAAGAGTTCATACGTCTCATCCACCGTACATCCGGTAATATCATCAGTCACTACTATTTGGTACTCACCAACTCCCCGGGTAATAATGGTAGAAGTTTCCCCAGATAGTGCTACACTTCCTTGAAACCACTGAAAAGAATACGTTCCACTTCCTCCTGCTACCGAAACCTCAATAGTACCGTCGGTATTACCAACACAGCTTGGGTCAGTCTGATTTACTAACGTAATTACCGGAGTAGCTATAGCTGCAATAACCACGGTATCACCGGTGCGACAAGCTTCGTTACTTGTAACATTGGATACCTCAATGTAGTAAGTCCCAGCCGCCAAGTTAGTTCCAGCCGTAGATACAGAATACTGATAAGTGGCTGCGTTCCCTATGAATGGGCTTGATTCGTCAATTTGCACCCCAAGGCTGTCGTATACCCGTACTAAATATTGATCGCCTGAAGCTGGAATAGATACTTCAATGTCGCCTGTAGCTGATCCATCGCAACTGGCGGTAGTGGTTACTTCAACGTTAGGGGTAGCTCCTTCAGTATTTAAATCCAGATTACCAATTACAGCTACAACGGTAGTATCACAGTTTGTATCGTCATCCGTTACAGTCAATGTATAGATGCCACCAGCTATCCCAAAACCAAGACCTCCATTGAGGTATGGATCAGTTTCGTTGATAGGATTACCATTCCAATCGTTGCCTGCCCATAAATAGCTGTAATTGCCACTTCCTCCACTGACACTCACTTCATAACTGCCAAAGTAACTACCACCGCTTCCGGTGCAATCTGCATTATCATACCTATCAGGAGCATTACGCGTGTGGGTTACTACTAATGGATCGGTGAAATCTATCTCTACTTCATCAGTGGCCGGCGGGCAAGCCCCGTTGTCTATTTCCCATTGGAAAGTATAGCGACCAGGAATATCTACCGTAACGGTAGCAGTTGGTGAAGTAGGATCATCAAAAGATACAGTAGTTGACCCGGGTGCCGGAGCAGTAACGGTCCAAGTACCAGTACCCGCCCCAGGGGTATTTCCGGTAAGTTGGTATTCAAGAGTACACGATGCACCATCGGCTCCAGCATTGACAACAGGTGCGTCAGAGATGGTTAAATCAAAAGTAGCAGGACTGGCACAGGTAGTACTCGAGGTGTAGGTAACTGTATAATTACCCGCAGTACTATTTTCTATATCAATAGCCCCGGTCGTAGCATTAATAGATAGTCCTGCGCCAGCTGAAAATGAGCCGCTTACCGGACTTGGACTGGTAGGCGATGTAGTTGCCCCGGGCAGTTTACAAAAATCTGATGCCGGATAAGTAAGGGTAGAAGCAGCCGGATCAGTGATAGTAACGCTGATCGTACTATCGGTATTGCAAGTACCTGGTGCGAAATAGGTAACATTGTAAATACCCGCTGTACTGGCCGAAAGATCAATAGCACCCGCTCCAGTTCCGTTGGGTACGATGGACAAACCGGCGGGAATAGCTGAAAAGGAACCACCGGCATCTCCGGTAATGGTCACTGTAGGATTAGCATCCGTTCGGCAAAAAGTGGTTGCCCCGCCGTAGTTAAAACCTGGGTCGCTTGGATTGGTAATGGTTAGAGAGACTGTATGGCTATCGTTGCAAGTAAGGTTACCGACTTCGTAGGTAATAAAATACGTAGTACCCAGTGTTCCACTGGTTAAATCTATCTCTCCGGTGGTGGCATCAATAGTTAAGCCACCGCTAGCACTATACATTCCGCCCGCAGTAGGTGGCAATGTGTTAGGCGAGACAGTACCCGTTGGACAGTAATCCGTATTGTCGTAGGTGAAAGTAGCATCCGGGGCGTTAGTTACCGTCAGTTCAGCTGCGCTAGAGGTAGTCGAGCACCCATTGGCATCAGTAACTACAACCTGATACTGGTTACCCGATTGGGTCAGGGTAGCCCCGTTCACGATCAGTGAAGGATTGGTCTCCCCTACTAAATCGGCAAAGCCACCGCCGTTATCTTCCTGCCATTGAAACGTAAGGCCGCTGCCCGAAGCTACTACATTAAATGTAGCATCTTGACCCGTACAAACAGTTTGGTCAGTAGGCTGAGTGGTAACCTGCGGATTAGGCACCGTTAGCGTGGCACTAGCAGAAGTGATGTCACAACCTTCGTCGCTGGTAACGACCACCTGATACTGATTACCCGACTGCGCTAAGGTTACCCCGAATACGTTAAGTGAAGAACCCGTTTCCCCGGCTAAATCGGCAAAGCCACCTCCGGTATCTTCCTGCCACTGGTAGGTTAAACCCGTACCCGTAGCGGCTACGGTAAACGTGGCATTCTGGCCTTCGCAGACTGCCTGATCGGCAGGGTCGGTATTTACAGTAGGTAACGGATTTACAGTTACTAGCACCGAACGAGTAATAGTTTGTCCAGCTCCATCTTCAACAGTCACTTGAAAGGTGGTAGTAGCTGTTGGCGTAGCAATAGGAGTAGTGCTTTCATCATCATCTAGCAATGCGGCGTTATCCCAAGTAATGGTGTAAGTACCGTCGCCACCCGAGGGTACCACCTCTAGCTGGGTACTTTCGCCCTCGCATATTTCATTAGGCGTAGCAGAAACAGTCGCCAATAGCGGGCCACCGGTTACGCCTATCTGCACAATGTCGATATCAGTACATAATGTTGACAGGTCAGTAACCGTGAGTATAAAATTGGTAGTTGCCCGCAGATTTTTTGTTTGTGGATTCTGGGCAGTCTCCATTAGTGGATTTTGTAGAGAATCTACTGGCTCCCAGCGATAGCTATACGAACCCGGGCCACCACTAGCCGAACCCACCAGTTGAATGTTGGTGTCAAAAGCAATATTCTGATCGGCTCCAGCATCAGCGGTGACGGAATTCACCACCACTTCGGTAGAGCCACTGGCCGCTACCGTGCAGCCATTAGCATCTACTACGTTGCCCACCAAATTGTATGTGGTAGTAGTAATCGGACTTACTGGAATAGCTTGACCACTGTTGTAACCCGTAAGGGTACCAATGCCATTGTCAAGAGTAATAGTGTACGGCTGAGCACCACCGTTAATGGTAACTTGTAAATTGGCATTTTCTCCGGCGCAAATATCCCCATCATCGCTCAGCGAAGTACTGGTTGGCCCTTCGTTGACAGTAACGGCAGGAGTTTGAGTGAGCTGAGCATCAGTACAAATGCCCCCATTGCTGACCAATACATTGAATGTCTGGTTGGCCGTCAACGTACCCGTCGGTAAGTTAATGTCAGCCCCGGTTCCCGCAACTACTGAACCGATCAACGAGTCATCCGCATCGTTTCGTAACTGGTAGGTGTAGCCAGTCTGTGAACCACGCACAATCACATTAGTACCACCACCCGAACATACCTCAGTGTCCTGCATCTCTACCGTTAGGCTCACATCCGGATTCTCCGCCACCGTTACACTCACCGTCTGGGTTAGCTCTACCGGAGGACAGCTTCCGTTATCAGCTAGCACATTGAAAGTAATATCCCCGGTTAGGTTGCCTGTCGGCAAGTTCAGGTCACTTCCCGTACCGGGTACAGCGACACCAATCAAAGAATCATCCGCATCGTTACGAAGTTGGTAGTCTACGCCTAGCTCACTGTTGACTACTACAATGTTGGTGCTACCGTTCTCACAAATTGTTGGATCATCAGCACTCACCCCTAGGCTAATATTCGGCGAGGACTCAACGGTGACCTGAGCGGTATTTGTCAGCTCAGTTTCGGGGCAGGTAGTGTTGCTTACCGTTACCTCAAAGTTAGTAGTAGCGGTAAGATTTCCAGTGGGTAAGCTGATCTGACCGCCGTTGCCTATTACTGCAGAGCCAATAGCACTGTTATCAGCTGCGTTACGAAGCTGATAGCTAAATCCGTTTTCCGTGCCATCTACTAAAATACTGGTTCCGGTACCAGAGCAAATCGTAGCATCTTGGGCAGTTACGGTGAGAGTCAACACTGGCGGGGGCACCACAGTAATAGTAGCCGAACCACTTCCGGCGACGGTACAGCCATTCGCATCAGTTATGTTACCTACTAAATTATATGTAGTGGTAGCCGTAAGTGCGGGAGTTGGAATTGGGTTACCGCTATTATAGTTATTTACTACCCCAATGCCGTTATCTATCTCAATAGTGTACGGTCCGGTACCCCCACTAATTGTTACTAACAAGTTGGCAGTTTCCCCTTCGCAGATAGTATTGTCACCTGATAGTTCGGCTAAAGTCGGTGGATCGTTAACCGTTACGGTAGCAGAACCCGTTCCAGTAACGGTACAGCCATTCGCATCAGTAACACCTCCCACAATGGTGTACGTAGTGGTAGTAGTCGGGCTAACTGAAATAGCATCGGTGCCATTGTGACCAGTAAATGAGGTTCCGTCGCTTAAGGTAAAATCATAAGGACCCGTACCGCCACTAATATTCACAGCAAGACTAGCGGTGCTACCATTGCAAATACTACCTCCACCCGACAGCACTGCTGACGTAGGCCCTTGGTTGACGGTAACGGCAGGGGTTTGGGTAAGCTGAGCATCAGCACAGATACCCCCATTGCTGACCAGCACCTTGAATGTTTGGTTAGCCGTCAATGCCCCGGTGGGCAGGGAAAGATCTCCCCCCGTGCTAGTAATAGCCGTTCCAAGCAATGCACTGGTCACATTGTCCCGCAACTCATACGTATACCCACTCTGCGAACTACGCACAATCACATTGGTACCACTACCCGAACATACTTCATTATCTTGCATCTCTACCGTCAAACTCACATCAGGGTTTTCGGCGACTGTCACACTCACTGTTTGGGTCAGTTCTACCGGAGGACAGCTTCCGTTATCGGCCACCACATTGAAAGTCATATCTCCGGTCAGGTTGCCCGTAGGCAAGCCTAAGTCGCCCCCGGTACTAGTCACAGCCGTTCCAATTAGGGAGTCATCGGCATCATTACGGAGCTGGTAGTCTACCCCCGCTTCACTGCCGCTCACTACAATAGTAGTACCTGTGTTCTCACAAATCGCCGGACTAATGGCACTTACCCCCAAACTAATATCCGGTGATGGATCTACCGTGACGGTTGCCGAACCACTTCCAGCTACCGTACAACCATTCGCATCGGTTACGTCGCCCACAATAGTATAGGTAGTAGTAGAAGTAGGAGTCACGCTAACAAAGTCGCCGTTACTGTATCCGCTTACCGGAGTGCCATCGCTTAAGGTGAAGCTGTAGGGAGCAGTACCGTCTACAATTGCTACGGCAAGATTGGTGCTACTGCCCTCACAAATCGTGGCATCGCCCGACAGTGTAGCGGATGACGGGGGCGTATGTAAATTTACCGTAACCAGAGTAGCTAATTCCTGATCGACACAAATGCCGTTGGTTACGAGTACGTTAAAGGTAGTAGCTGCCGCTAAATTACCCGTAGCTAAGCTGATTTGTCCTCCGGTTCCCGCCACCGCCGGAGTGGTGATAATAATATCTCCTGCATCGTTACGAAGTTGGTAAGAATAGCCTACTTCAGTGCCGTCAATTAAAATATTGGTTCCGGTTCCCGGACACACCTCGGGTGAGGCAGCAGTAACCGTTAACGCTAAATCAGGATTGTTGACTACATTAACGGTAGCCGTAGTATTTAACTGCTGAGGCGGGCAAGTAAGATTATCTACCGTTACATTGAATGTGGTAGTCGTAGCTAGATTTCCCGTGGGAAAGGTAAGCCGAGCACCGTCTCCGGTTTGGGTAGGCCCAATAGGGGTAGTACCTTCCCGGAGTTGGTAAATAAATCCATTCTCAGAATTATCTACAAATATATTAGTGCCCGTATTTTCGCAGAGGGTAGCTACTTCGGGCGAAACGGGTAGGGTTACATCAGGAGCCGGAACCACCGTAACCGTGGCGGTATTGGTAAGCTGCTGATCTACGCATAAACCATTAGTGACTAATATGTTGAAAGTAGTTGTCGTGGTTAGGTTTCCGGTAGGAAGATCGATAGTTCCGTTGTTACCAGCTACCGGCCCGCTAATTACGTTGTTTCCAGCATCCCGTAGCGTATAGTTATATCCCGACTCAGAGTTCCCTACCTGAATGTTCGTTCCGGTTCCCGAACAAATTGGGGTGGTTTGAACTGACACCGGCAGACTCAAATCGGGATCATCCACTACCGTAACCGTAATATTATCCGTAGCGGTACAACCGTTATCATCGGTAACGGTATACGCAAGGTTGAAAGTACCTGCGGTAGCTGAATTGAAAGTAGGACCTTGAATGTTAGGATCTGACAGTGAAGCAATATCCCCCGTCCAGCTGTGGGTATACGTTCCCGAACCACCGGCTGGGTTTCCATTAAGCACTAAATCAGTGCTAATACAGACGTTAGCCGGGTCGGGCGAAATGGTGGTGGTAGGAGCCACTCGATTGTCAGGTACGGTGATAGACTCTGTTTCTACACAGCCATTGGCATCACGCACCGAAAGAGTATAGGTATTATGTTCAAGATTAGAAAATATTGGACTAGCCTGGAAGTTCGTACCGTCGATGGAGTACTCGTATGAACCATTCCCTCCGCTAACTGCTCCGGTAGCATCAATACTACCATCAAACGGGGCTATACATCTATTATTACTGTTTATAGCTACAACACCCGTGTTTATCACAATTGCATCAGGTTGAGTAAGGTCAATGTCATCAATTCTTCTCTCACTGCATGATGCTACTAGTATAGGAATACCACTAGAATGGCTGTTAGAAGTTTTAACAATAATTCGATAATTGCCACCAGCTACGGTTTCCGCTGGTAGACCAGAAAAAGTATACTCTGTATCAGTAGTAGAAGGCGAGCTAAGCAAAGGAGTAACTCCCGCCCCTCCTTGATCTAAAACAAGCTCGTATACGAAGGGGGCTTCCCCTCCATCTACTTCTACTGTAATTGATCCATCTGCACCACCATTACAGGTAACATTTTGTATATCTGTTATCGCAATATCATTGAATGGAGTCCCTGTACATTGACCTAATACTTGACTAGTATTTAATAGCCAAGCAAAAAGCACAATAACAAACAGTATACTTCTTTTCATCAGTCTTATTTCAATTCGATATTTAGCACCGCTCGCTTTTGACATATTGCCTGTAGTAGCTGCCCTTTACTTTCGTTACTCGATATGACCTCTACCCGATAAAAAAAGCTAGTATTACCCGGTACATCACGGAAGGTGTATTCTCGCTGATTAGTGGCTGGTGATATGCTTACTTCTTTAGTACCTTTTCCCCGATGATCCGCAACAAGCTTATAAATGTATGGTGGGCTACCCCCTTGTATTCTCACCGATATTTCTCCGCTCTGATCTTCTTGGTTGACTATCTCAGCTTTTTCTAGCACAAATGAAGTAATAGGGTCTCCTAGACACTGCCCTAGCACCCACTGGCTACCCAAACACAATAGGCCAATCAGATATAACTTTTTCATATTTCTAGAAATGACGCTTTCTGCCATTATCGTGGGTTTTAGAGTTTTCTGATTATTATCTTGCACTTTTTGCTTAAAATGGTACACTGCAATTTTTTCTCGTTTTTCGCTGTAAGGCCAGGATATTCTTTAGTGTCCTGGTAAGGAAGGTAGGGTAGTATTATTTATTCCCTCTTTGGGATTAATTGTATTCTGCCAATAAAATTCCACTATTCCGGGTGTTTTCTCTGTACTCTTTTACTAAAAATAGAGTATTCACCTCAGAATAAAAGTGTGATATATTGTGACCCCTTCACTATGATGTACCAAATCAGTGCAACTATAAAAGATTGAGTTACCGGAGTTGACGAATGACAAAAAATGGGAGAAGAACAGGTTTTTGGTAACAAAAAAGGCATCCCCACTCGAGGATGCCTTCGGTACTAAATAATACGTATAAAGTGCTAATTCACCGCCGAGCGAATGTCAGTTGCCACCTGAGCCATTTCCTCGTCGCTTAGATTGAGCTTGGGATTGCTAAAGTTAGCATCGCTCATGCTGTTAATAGGAATAAGGTGAATATGGGCGTGGGGTACTTCCAGACCAATAACCGCGGTAGCAATGCGTTGGCAGTTAATCACTTTCTTAATTCCAATAGCCACTTGCTTGGCAAACAGATTAAGCCGCGTGTACGCCTCATCGTCCAGATCAAAGAGATAGTCAACTTCCTGCTTAGGCACTATCAAGGTGTGGCCTTTAGTGAGCGGACGAATATCCAGAAAAGCAATAGCATGGTCGTTCTCAGCCACAATATGGCCCGGAATTTCCCGATTAATAATTTTGGTGAAGATGCTGGGCATGAACGCTGGTGTTTTGGTGCTAGAGTGTTATTGTGTTAACGTGCTCATGTGCGAATTTACTAAACTTGGGGTTCTGATTACTGAATTTAAAATATGAACCTTCTAACACTACGCACTAAAACACCATAACATTAACTATTTACATTCCACTCACTGAAATATCCAGTACTTCAAACTCCATCGTGCCGGCGGGAGCTTTTACTTCGGCCACCTCACCTACTTTTTTGCCAAGTAGCCCCTTACCAAATGGCGATTTCACCGATATTTTGTTCGCTTTCAAATTCGCTTCTTCTTCCGAAACCAGGGTGTAGGCCACGGTTGCCCCGTTTTTCTTGTTCTTAATTTTTACGGTAGAAAGCACAGAAACTTTAGATGTGTCAATAGAAGATTCATCAATAACTCGAGCATTACCTACCACTTCCTCTAACTTCGATATTTTCAACTCTAATAAGCCTTGAGCATCTTTAGCGGCGTCGTATTCAGCATTTTCGCTCAAGTCACCTTTGTCGCGAGCTTCGGCAATCTGCTTGGCCATGTCGGTTCGCCCCTTGGTTTTCAATTCGTTTAGCTCATCTTTCAGCTTTTGCAGTCCTTCTTTAGTGTAATATGATACTGCCATAATTGATAAAATTTAACATCCACCTACCGAAATAAAAGAACGGCTTACGTAAGTAGCCGTTGTTCGAAGGTCAGACTAACGTTGATAAAAAAAACGCGCCACCCAATGCGGGCAGAGCGTCACGCAAAAATAAGGAAATAGACTGATTCTTCAAACCGCGATTCTTGGAAAGAAAGTTCCCAACTTACGGGTTTTAGGTGGCAGATTATACGTTCTGGGTTTTGGAAACTTTCAACTTGAAAGTTTCCAACATTAGTTTCTTATTCCAATGTAGTTAAATGGAGAAATAGCCTGTAGCTCTTGCCTCACAGAATCGTCCACTTCTAGCGAGTCGATAAATTGTTTAATATCTGCTTCCGAAATTTGGGTTTTACCCCGAGTGAGTGACTTCAGAGCTTCGTAGGGTTGGGGATAACCCTCGCGCCGTAAGATGGTTTGAATGGCTTCGGCTACTACCGCCCAGTTTTCTTCCAGATCGTCGTGCAAAGCAGCTTCGTTTACTTCAATTTTATTCAGCCCTTTTAGCAACGACTGAAACGCAATCAGTATATGCCCCAACGGAACGCCCAAGTTACGCAACACGGTAGAATCCGTTAGATCGCGCTGTAAGCGGGAAATTGGAAGCTTCTCAGCCAAATGAATTAATAGCGCATTGGCAATTCCCAAGTTACCTTCGGCATTCTCAAAATCAATGGGATTCACTTTGTGGGGCATGGCTGATGAACCCACTTCGTTTTCCACCACTTTTTGCTTCAAATATCCCATCGATATGTACTGCCAAATATCCCGGCTAAAGTCAATCAGAACAATGTTGATTCGCTTGAGTGCATCGAGCAGAGCCGCCAAATGATCGTAGTGCTCAATTTGAGTAGTGGGAAAGCTTCGTTGTAAACCCAAGGTTTCATTCACAAATTTTTCAGCAAATGCATTCCAATCTTGGTCAGGGTAGGCTACTACGTGGGCGTTCATATTGCCGGTTGCCCCACCAAATTTAGCCGCAAACGGTACCGATTTGAGCAAAGTTAGTTGCTGCTGCAATCGTTCGTGAAAAACTAGCCACTCTTTCCCGAAGGTAGTAGGTGAAGCTGGCTGACCGTGGGTGCGGGCCAGCATGGGCAGGTTGCTCCAGGTAGCGGCTTGTTTCTCAACTCTGTTCAGCACATCATCCAACAACGGCTGATACACTTGCTGCACGGCATCGCGCAAGCTTAGTGGAATAGCGGTGTTGTTAATATCCTGCGAAGTAAGTCCAAAGTGAATAAATTCTTTGTAATCGGCTAGCTCCAATGCATCCCAACGATCTTTTAAAAAGTATTCTACCGCCTTCACGTCATGATTGGTCTCCTTTTCCCAATGTTTAATGGCTTGAGCATCTTCTTCGGTAAAGTTTTCTACAACCGCACGCAACTTCGGAAATACTGTGGCATCTATCTCAGCCAACTGGGGCACAGGCAATTCGCACAGCGCGATAAAGTATTCTACTTCTACCAAAACCCGGTAGCGGATAAGTGCGTATTCGGAGAAGTACGGAGCCAGCGAGGTAGTATGCCTTCGGTACCGTCCGTCAATAGGTGAAACTGCGGTGAGGGAAGTTAATTCCATAAGATTAGATTGAAAGTAAATCCAAAACTAGAAATTTGTGCGCGATTTTCCGGTCATCTGTCATAATTTTGGGAAGATTTCAGTCCGAGAGTGTTATAGTGCTTTAGTGCGTAGTGTTACCGTGTTAATGTATTCAAGTACTTTCAATAGTTTCACATTTGAGCTACATAAACATTTAGTGGCTATTCCATAGTGGCTATTCCGAAGTAAACTGAACACTATGACACTTCGCACAATAACACATAAACACTGTAATACCATAACACTTACCAATTGTGAAGTTTAATATTTTCTCAAAGTCCAAGAGTAAAGAAGAACCAGAAGTGAATACACCGACAAAGAAGTCCCGTTCACAAGAGTTAGCCGTTAAAGAAATTATTCGAGAAACTTCAGATGCTGTTACTATCGTATTTGACCAGCCTGACTTGATTTATAAGCCAGGACAATTTCTTACGCTCATACTAGATATTAATGGCGAAGAAGTACGACGCTCGTACTCGCTATCTACCTCGCCTTCTACCGACGAGTACCCAGCCGTTACGGTAAAGCGAGTTGCTTCCGGCAAGGCATCTAATTACTTAAACAATACTTTGCAGCCGGGCAGTACCATTAAAGTACAAGCCCCCGCTGGTACGTTTACTACGGAACCAGATCCCAGCCAATCGCGGCATTTGGTCATGTTCGGGGGCGGAAGCGGCATTACCCCGCTAATGTCGCTAATAAAATCGGTACTGGAGAAGGAGCCTATGTCTAAAGTATCGCTGATCTACGCGAACCGCGATAAAGAGGCCATCATCTTTCGGGAGCATCTACATCAGTTGGAGAGCCGAATGCCCGAGCGATTTCACTTGGCGCACGTCTTAGAAAATATGAACTCCGAATTTACTAGCCACGGCGGACTGATTACTCCAGAGCGGGTGCCGGAACTATTGGCTGATTTACCTTTTTCTGAGGATAAGACCGAATACTTTATGTGTGGCCCCCAGGGAATGATGGAAAACGTGCAACAAGCCCTGAACGAACTTGACGTACCGCCTTCTTTAATTCACAAAGAGAGCTTTGTAGCTGCTACCCCGGCGAAAAAAGAAGAGACTGCCGCCGAAACATCATCGCCTTCCGCCACTTGGGATACTGAAACTACCGTAGGTGCGCTAGGCAATGATAAGATTCCCGTTACGGAAACCCACGAAGTAACCATTATCTTTGAGGGTGAAACGCATCGCTTTGCGGTAGACCCGGACAGCACTATTTTGGAAACAGCGATTGCGCTGGACATCGATTTACCCTATTCTTGCCAGAGCGGTATTTGTACCGCCTGCATGGGCAAATGCATCTCGGGCCGCATGAAACTAGATGAAACTGACGCCCTCACCGAAGATGACCTGAAGGAAGGCTACGTACTCACCTGCGTAGGGCACCCTCTTACCTCTGATGTGACTATTGAAATTGATTAAATTGGTTTCAGGTTTCAAAGTTTAGTGAATACTCACGTCTTCAACCTTTAACTTTCTAAACTTAAAACCTGTAACTTGCAACTGTTCAAACCCCTAAAACCTATATCCCAATCCCCAGAAATAATATGAACACCGACAATATAGCTATCCCGGAAAAGAAAGATAGAACACTATTACCGAATGATTTTACCGTAACTTCTTGGGAGGCACTTAAGCCTTATTATGACAACCTGCTGGAACGTGAGATCAAATCTGCCGCTGACCTTCAGCAGTGGTTTCAGGACCGTAGCGAGCTGGAGGCGGTTATCTCGGAAGATTTAGCTTGGCGTTACATTAAAATGACGTGCGATACTACCGATAACCAGCTCCGAGAAAGCTACACCGAGTTTGTTACCCAAATCCAACCTAAGATTTCCCCGGTAAGTAACGAGCTAAATAAAAAAGCCTTGGCGAGTCCGTACTTGGATGAGCTAAAAAACCTGGGAGGTTACCCAATACTGATTCGGGAACTGGAAAAAGATGCTCAGATTTTCCGGGAAGAGAATATTCCGCTGCAAACCAAAGCCCAGAACGAAGCGCAGAATTTTGGAAAAATCTCCGGAGCCATGACGGTTAAGGTCAATAAGCAGGAAGTAACCCTGCAACAAGCCGCTAACCAGCTACAATCTACTGACCGCAAGGTGCGAAAGAAAGCCTACAAGAAAATTACCAAGCGCCGCCTGGAAGATAAAGACCCGCTGAACGCCTTGTTCACCAAACTCATTAGCCTACGCGACAAAATTGGTAAAAATGCCGGTTTTGATAACTACCGCGACTATAAGTTTACCGAAATGGGACGGTTTGATTATGCCCTACAAGACTGCTTGGATTTTCATAAAGCAGTAGCCGACGAGGTAGTACCCATGCTTAACGATTTAGCTAAGGGCCGTAAGCTCAAGCTAGAAGTAAAACGGCTGCGCCCCTGGGATAAAGCCGTTGACCCTGAGGGAAATCATCCCCTCAAGCCATTCTCAACCGGTAAAGAGCTTACTCAGAAAACGATTGAAGCCTTCGGTAGCTTAGACCCTTATTTGGGAGAGTGTATTGCAGTTATGCGCGAGATGGGTCATTTGGATTTAGAATCGCGCAAGGGAAAAGCCCCCGGTGGTTACAACTATCCATTATCCGAAACTGGCGTACCGTTTATTTTTATGAACGCTACCTCCAACTTGCGCGATATGGTCACCATGATGCACGAAGGTGGGCACGCGGTGCATTCGTTCTTAACTCGCGATTTGGAGCTTACCAATTTCCAGCATACTCCTTCTGAAGTGGCAGAGCTGGCTTCTATGGCGATGGAATTGATTTCGATGGATTATTGGCATCTGTTTTTCGAAGATGAAGAAGATTTGAAGCGGGCTAAACGAGAGCATCTGGAACAAATTATTGAAACATTACCCTGGGTAGCTACCATCGATAAATTTCAGCATTGGGTGTACGAAAACCCAGATCATAATTTAAAGCAGAGAATGGTGGCGTGGAACCGAATATTTGATACCTTCTCGGATAATATTACCGACTGGAGTGGACTGGAAGAAGCTAAAAATCATCTATGGCAAAAACAGCTTCACCTGTACGAAGTACCGTTCTACTACATTGAGTACGGCTTTGCCCAGCTAGGGGCTATTGCGGTTTGGAAAAACTACCGAGATGATCCGAAGAAAGGATTGGAAGGTTATAAAAACGCGCTGAAGCTAGGCTACACCAAAACAATTCCCGAAGTGTACGAAGCGGCTAATATCAAATTTGACTTTAGTCCAACCTACATTAAATCACTGATGAACTTTGTGCGGGAAGAGCTGGATAAGATATGAGCAAGGTTTCTGAGTTACAGGTTTTAAGTTAGAACACACTGATTCTTCAAACCGCGCGGCGGTCGCCTGTAACTTGCTAAACCGGTAACTTAATCATAGTTGGTTATTGCTTCTACAATACGTGCCTTATCTACCGGTTTAGAGAAATAGGCATCAAAGCCCTGATGCAGAAACTTTTCCCGGTCGCCGGGGTTGGCGTAGGAGGTGACGGCAAATACCGGAGTACTTTGGTAAGCGGGCATTTCTTTTAGCTTCTGCATGGTTTGCACCCCGTCCATCTTTCCCTGACCCAAATTAATATCCATCAGTATAAGATCATACTGTTGCTTTTGTATTTGATTCAAGCACTTTTCTCCGTCAACCACTACCACTATTTCAAACTGATCCTCTAACAACTTTGTGAGAACGAAGGCATTTATTCTATCATCTTCTACGTACAGTATCTTTTTCATACTTCTATTTTCTCAATCTCATTTCGTAATAGCGGCAATATGATCTCAAAAGTACTACCCTTCCCCGGTACGCTTTCTACGGAGATAGTTCCCCCCAAAAGTTCACAATATTTTTGGGCAATACAAAGCCCCAAACCTGTTCCTTCAAACTCACGTCCGTGCCCGGTGCTTTCTTGAGTAAAGGGAAGAAACATCTGCGTTCTAAATTTAGGCGAAATACCCCGCCCCATGTCTTTCACTTTAATGAATAAAGCATCTTCTTTCTTCACCCCGGTTTCTATCACTACCTCTCCCTTATCAGTAAATTTAATAGCGTTGTCTACTATGCTGATTAGTATCTGATTGAGCGCGTCTCTGTCAGCCTCACACAGAAGTGATTCTGAACACGGGGCAAAGTGTAAATCGACACCTTTCTGACTAGCCACTGTTTGTAAGACAGCTATATTTTCTTGAATGATCGAGTGAATAGCAATGGGGGTCATTTCTATCACTGCCTTCTCGGTTTCAATGTGCGACAGACGCAAAATGCTACTCATGGTACTCATAAGACGCTCGCTACTTTGCCGTTGTATTGTGAGATACTCCTGAATGCGAGCATCTTGAATCTCAGCCTCTAAAAGTTGATTGATCCCCAAAATACCGTTTAGCGGAGTGCGGATTTCGTGCGACATATTTGCCAAAAAGTTTGACTTGAGCCGACTCGCTTCTTCAGCTTTTTCTTTTGCAACGGCCAGCTCCTGGCTTAATACCATGTACTGCTGAGTGAAATGCTTCTGCTTTTGCAACGCTTTTTCCAGCCCTTCAGCTGACATACGAAACGACAACCTGAAACTCCAAAGTTGTAAGATAATCAACACTAATCCGGTTAGCAATGTCATATATCGTTCAGAAAATGAAATTGATGTCATTGTCAGTGGTGCTACCGGAAGTTTAAATCCGTGATGAAATAAATACTCGCAACTTAATATGGGAAGTATGTTGAGCAGCGTGTAAACTACCGCCCAGCGACGTCCCAAAAAATAGAGTGCGTAAATAATATTGGATATCCCAAACACGTAAGAAAGGCTCTCCACCTGTTGATAGGTAATGAGCAGGGCGATATATAGGTTGATTGTAGATAAAATAATTAAGAAGTGGCTAACGATTTCAATAGATCGGAGAAATCTAACCATCAATAAGGCTAAGATTAATAGAAAAATTATCTCATAAGATTGGAATCCCCCTACGGCGTTTTCTCGCATTACCAGAGTGAGAAGAAACACGAGTGAGATGGTAATAATGATTAGACGAAAGAGCAGAATAATGCGGGCACGCTCAAGAACACTGGGTGCATTCTGCAATAACCTTCCTATAAACCACCTCTCTACATCATGATACATAGCTCGATATGTATGGCACAAATAGTGCCTACGCAGTTCCACAAAGGAGGTATTTGTCCCCTTAGTATTTCCCAGTAATATTTATGAAAAAGTTGTACTGAAAAGGGGTGGCTAAGAAGAAAGTATTTTAGAAGAAAGCTGCTTCTTAAGATGTTGAATCATCACCTCGCTCATATCGGCTAAACTGTAACGCGACTGCCACCCCCAATCTTTACGAGCCACCTGATCGTCAATACTCTCGGGCCAACTATCGGCAATCTGCTGTCGAAAATCAGGTTCGTACTCAACCTGAAAATCAGGAATATGCTGCTGAATAGAAGTCGCTATTTCAGCCGGAGTGGTGGAGAAGCCTGCTAGGTTATAGCTAGAGCGTGTGCTAATTTTATTGGCTGGTACCTGCATAATTTCTAGAGTAGCCCGCACAGCATCCGGCATAAATAGGAAGGGAAGTCGCGTATTGGGGGCAAGAAAACAGCGATAGACCTCGCCTGCCACGGCTTTGTGGTAAATAGCTACGGCATAGTCGGTAGTGCCTCCGCCCGGCAATGCCCGGTGGCCGACCAAACCTGGGTAGCGCACACTCCGCACGTCTACCTGAAATTTCTTAGCGTAATAAGCGCACAGTCGCTCTCCCGCCAACTTGGTGATACCGTACATGGTGTCAGGTGAAATGATGGTTTCCTGCGGGGTATCTATTTTGGGAGTAGTTTCTCCGAAAACCGCGATTGAACTCGGCCAAAATATCTTGCGAATTACTCCTTCTCGCGCCAGCTCCAGCACATTCAGCAAGCCATCCATATTGATCTGCCAGGCCACTAATGGGTATTTTTCCCCACGTGCCGAAAGTAGTGCTGCTAATAGATAAACCTCCTGTATTTGCTGTTCTTGCACAATCGCACGTAGCTGGTCAGCATTCAGCACATCTAGTTTGATAAAATTTTTCCGGTCAGATGGGGTGATATCCGAAGGAATTACCTGATCTTCACCGTAAAAATCTACCAGGGCATCCGTCAGTTCTACTCCTAATTGCCCGTTCGATCCAACCACCAGCACTTTGCCCGTGTCTGCCATAATATGTTGTTTCTGTATCAGTCTCCTAAATCTCCGCAAAGATAGCGAATTGCTAAAATTCATCGGCTATCCAAAGGGATAATATGGCTAACCAAACCGAGATAAAAAGAAAATAAATGAATCAAGAAACTATGCATTTTATACGACTAGAAAACCTAAATATTGAGTACAATCTGAGTGGAAATAAAGAGAATGAAACGATTTTATTTGTCCATGGACTAGGAGCCAATCTCAACCAATTTGAAAAGCAGCACGAATATTTTAGCGACAGTTTTCAGGTTTTGTCGATTAACTTGAGAGGCCACGGAGAATCATCGTTTTCATACCAGCCCAATCAACCTGATTTTACTTTATCAGCTATGCGTGAAGATGTGATCAAGGTGCTTGATCATCTAGCAATTGAACAGGTACATTTTGTAGGAAACTCTATGGGTGGAAACGTGGGCTACGAATTACTGAAATCACATCCATCACGCCTGAAAACATTTACCACGTTTGGCACTACGGCTGAGCTACAAAAATCTAAACTAACCATTGTTCTGATGAGAACTATGTACAAGTTGCTTAGCTCCCGAACTCTTGGTAGTCTGTCCAGTTCTTCGGGAAATACCGCGTACTCGAAGCAACTCATCAAGAAGATGATGTCTCAAATGGCAAAATCAACTGTGCTTGCCATCATCCCCAATATTGCAAATTTTAATTATTTAGCGGTAATCCGAAACTCAAAAGTGCCCGCCATGATTATTAAGGGGGGTAAAGATCAGGAGATCAATAAAGTGATCGGTAGTACGATTGAAGAATTTGAGCAACGAGGCAATTTCCAGCTGAGAAATATGACTGAAGCCGGGCATTTTGCTAACCTTGATAACCCCGAACAGTTTAATCAACTACTAGAAGATTTTTATAATAACCACTAGCAATAACAATAGCTATTAGTCTAATTATTCATCCACTATGTACGAAACACTAAAACCCGCCTTAGAAAAAGAGTTAGCTGAAATTCGAGAAGCCGGCTTGTACAAGTCCGAACGTATTATCACTACTCCGCAAGGTGCCGTTATTAAAACCGACGCGGGAGAAGAAGTTATTAACTTTTGTGCGAATAACTACCTCGGCCTTTCTTCTCATCCCCAAGTGATTGAAGCCGCCAAACGAACCATTGACACCCACGGCTTCGGTCTGTCGTCGGTGCGCTTCATCTGTGGCACCCAGGATATTCATAAAGAACTGGAACAGAAGATTTCCGACTTTCTGGGCACGGAAGATACCATTCTCTACGCGGCGGCTTTTGACGCTAACGGCGGATTGTTTGAACCACTGCTCGGCAAAGAAGATGCGATCATCTCTGACCAACTGAATCATGCTTCCATCATAGATGGAGTCCGTCTGTGCAAAGCCATGCGCTTCCGCTATCAGCATAATAATATGGCTGACTTAGAAAAACAGTTGCGGGAAGCAGACTCGATGGGTGCTCGTCACAAAATCATCGTTACCGATGGGGTGTTTTCTATGGATGGCACCATTGCCCAATTAGATAAAATCTGCGATCTGGCCGATCAATACCGAGCTTTGGTAATGATTGACGAATGCCACTCTACTGGGTTTATGGGCAAAACCGGGCGGGGTGTACACGAACACTGCGATGTGATGGGTCGGGTAGATATTATCACCGGAACATTGGGAAAAGCCTTAGGCGGGGCTTCCGGCGGGTTTACCGCTGCCCGCAAAGAGATTGTAGAAATGTTACGGCAACGCTCGCGCCCCTACTTATTTTCCAACACCTTAGCTCCATCTATCGTAGGCGCATCCATTGCCGTACTCGATATGCTCTCCAGTACTACCGAACTGCGCGATAAACTGGAAGACAACACCACCTACTTCCGCCAGAAGATGACCGAAGCCGGATTTGACATTAAACCGGGCACCCACGCTATTGTACCGATTATGCTGTACGAAGCCCCGCTAGCCCAACAGTTTGCCGCTCGATTACTAAAGAAAGGTATCTACGTGATTGGCTTCTTCTATCCAGTAGTTCCCCAGGGGCAAGCCCGCATCCGAGTACAAATGAGTGCCGCCCACGAACGAGCGCACCTCGATCAGGCAATTAACGCCTTTGTAGAAGTAGGAAATGAGTTGGGGGTATTGGTGGCTTAGAACTTTAGGTCAGAAGAATTATAAGGGTAAAAAGCTTACATTTCCCCTCCAGCACAGTAGGAACTATCTTTCCTATTATCTTATTTCGAGAGTAATACGAACTACCATTGTTTGATCGTTACCATGTCGCGTACAACATCTAAATATTTCATGCGCTATTTATTTTGCTTATTTCTACTATCTGGACTGAGTTTATCTTTGGCTTTCGCCCAGGACGAAAAGGATAAAAAAGAGGAAGAAGAAACCGTTGAAAAACCCTTTGCTCCAGATACTTCAGATATTTTTCTGGTTGACCCGGCTACGCAGGTTCCGCTTACGGTAAACCTGGAAGCAGAAGAGGAGGAAGAGAAAGAGGAGAAAAAAGCAAAGAAGAAGAAAAAGCGAAAGAAAAACGTTTTCTACAATATTAAAACTAAGAAAGGCTTTGCCCGCTCAGCCCGGGGTGGAACCGATGTTATTGAAACATTTCACTATCTGAAGGAATTCGAAATGCCCGACCCTTACGTGCGGGATGTCTACTGGTACGATACCAAGCGTAAGCAAATTCGTACTACACACAACATCACCAAGAACAAAGCACTGATTCTGCATGGTCCCTACAAAAAAATGACCGTTGATAACGAAATTCTGGAAGAAGGCATTTTCTACAAGGGCACTAAGCACGGTCGGTGGACGAAGTACAGCAAGAAGGACATTTTGCTCGACAAAGAGAAATACACTCGAGGCTGGCCCCGGGAGTCAGAAATCACCTACTACGACGAAGGTAAACGTACGAAACCCCAGGAAGTGATTCCGGTGGAATACGGTGAAAAAGAAGGTTACTATTTTTACTTTCACCCCAGCGGGCGTATCGCAGTGGAAGGAGAGTATCAGGAAGATCAGAAAGTAGGCATCTGGACGGAGTTTTACGATTACGACCGTCGACCCAAGAAACAGATTAAATACACCGATGATCCTTACGACGACGAAGCCCGCCCGTACACCATGAAAGAGTGGAGCCCTGAAGGAAAAGTGGTTTACGAGCACAAGAAGGACACTAGATAAAGATCTACTTCCAAGAGTCTAAAAAAAGTTCGTCTGTCTCCTTATTACTGCTTACTAAGTAACAACTCAACCCGGGCGTCCTGACTGTTTTCTTCCTGTTCACGGCGCAGGGTAATGTTGGTGGCATTCATTTGTGAGTTGCGCGTCTGATCGCCAAACTCACAAATGAAGGTATCATGATTTTCAATCATCAGAGTAAAGACATTGACTTTGGAAAAGCCTTGATTCTCTCGGGTACGTTGCAATTGCCATCGCTCTATTCCTTGGTAAAGAGTATCATTGCGCGTGTATTCAAATCGTAGCGTATCATTATCAAAAATAAACTGACCTAGGTTCCCAGCTTCATCCACTCGATTGTCTCCTGAGTTATCGTAAATAGATATAGCTTCGTTCACCTGCCATACTCCTTGTAGTGAGTCAACCCCTTGTGATGTATCATCGTCTTTACAAGCTGACACTATCAGGAAAACAAGTAAAATAATCCAAAAAAAGGTATCATTCATTCGCTTGGTGCTATTCATATCGTAATCTTCTTTGAATATTGTAATTACTTTCGCCGAAAGTAAGTTAACATAAAACTGAGATCTCCAGCACAAGAAATCAAAATAACCGCTCTAACATATTTTACAATTAACATCTCACTGTTCTACCTGTCTCAGTATCATGGCAAAATAGGGTTCACCAGGTAAAGATACTTCATCGTCTTTAACGTATTTTCCGTCCAGTCGAGTTATATCACCACTTACGGTATTTACCAGATCAATGGTAAATTTTTGGTTTTTGGGTAGCTCCGATAAAACCCAGGAAGCATTTTGATATTCGCCTAGATAATACAAATAGTACTCGTTTGGTATACCTGCCAATATCCAGTTGAGTCGCCAACCGTTACCCATAGGCGTTAACTGCCCAGGAATACCATCCAGTACCTTGCCTAAGGTCTTAAGTTGGTGGGCAGATTCTCCCACAAAAGTACCGCCTTGTCTGAAAAACTGATAGTTGGTCTTGGGCTGAAAGTAGGCTTCGCCGTGCGTGCCATAAGCTCCCAATATGGTCATCAGCCAAAATCTGTGACGGATTACATCTCCGTTTAGCGCAACAATTCTGGCATCGCCATTTCCTTCGTAACAAAATTCATCAAAAATAATCGGCTTTTGATACTCCTCCCGAAGCGATAGTGCCCGCCACCAACTCTCACTCTGAATACTCGCGTGCGTCACCCAAGGTTTAGTATGATCGTACCAAACGCCAGCATTGTGATTGGAACGTAAATGTTGATAGGGATCATGTTCTGCAAAAAAGTGGAAGTAATCATCCCAATCGTCCACGGTGCGATGGGTCATTAAATCAAATTCATTAGCCATTGACCACCACACATTACGAAAGGCACCGAATCGGGCGTTGACATAATTTAGATACAGATACTGTTCCTCCTTATCCATTTGATCAAAACCCCAAACACCTTTATCGTAAGGGTGAAAAAGGACAAGATCAGCCTGAATACCCATACTTTGTAACTCGAGTATATATTGCTCGTACTTTCTAAAGTATTCAGGATTAAATCTAGTGAAGTCCCATTTTTTGCCACTCCCCTCATACGGATATTGGGCAAGTTCTCTTCCACTTGGGGCGTGAGGTAATATCATGAACCGTACTTTGTTGAACGGAGAATTCTTTAGAGACTTCAGACTGTTTGTTCTAGTAGATTCATCTTGTTGTACCCACCCGTAAGCAGTTGTACCTAATGGGTAGAACGGTGTGCCATCTTTGTAAGAGAAGTGAAAAGTATCTTGTACCACAATCGCTCCCCAATTTCCAACTTTTGGCGATACACAAAGAAAGTGACCTTTCTTATCATCAAGAGCCTTATTGTTACTACGAGTAGTATACTTCCATCGCCCTTCCTTTTGAGGCATAAAACGTATTTTATAGGAATCTTCGCCATCGTAAAATCCATTAATTTGAACAGTGTCGGTATCGTTGTAAAAAATTGCTTCCAGTTGGATATTAGTAAATGGATTACCCGTTACGGCAGCCTGAAACTCGATCTCAAAGTAGCCCCACTTTTCAACCTTCGTTTGGGCATAAACATCGGTAGAAGACCATCTGGCTAAAGCTAGAATTAAAACAATAGAGAGATTTTTCATAAGAGTCGTCACTTTTAACTGACTAGTGGTGAATTACCTACCGTATTTTTTATGCGAAGAATTTACAACGAATATCTTTAAACGAGAGAAATTCGTGTTGAATTTGATGCTAGCCGAACACCGGCGTTAGGCTTTGTTTCCCATCAAGATGAACTACTCCTCTTTTATTTTTATATTTTTACTCTATACTTCAAGCCGCCTTTCGTACTGAAGCTATTAATTCAACTATGCTACGCACCTTCTTTTTGGCAGTCACTATTGCCTACATCACTACCGATGCTTGCGCCCAAGATTCTTCTGAAAACCCTATACAAGCTATTCATTCGCTCATTGATCAGTACGCTCAAGCGCGGGAGCAGCAAGATACCGTTTTGCTGAAACAGATTTTGACTGATGAAATAGATCAGCTAGTTTCATCGGGAGAGTGGCGAAGAGGAATTGGTAAGGCCAAGGAGGGAATGATGCGTAGCTCACGCCGTAATCCGGGGGAGCGAACGCTGACGGTAGAGCAAATCCGGTTTATTACTGAAGAAAGTGCTATTGCTGACGCCCGCTACGAAATCAGAAACGCTGATGGTGAGGTTGTTAGAAAAATGTGGAGCACTTTTGTAGTTGTTTATCAGGAAGATACTTGGAAAATTTCGGCTATCCGCAATATGCTTCCGGCTAAATAGAACCACGTTTAAGGACAATTTGCCATTTCATCCAGCATGTTTTGCAAGGTGTCCGTAACAAGGACTAATGCTGGCGGTGTATCTGGTTGTTCAAAGAATACGCTATGCTCGAAGGAATCTGACCTAAGCCCTACCATTCTGACTGGGGCATCAGCACATCCTGGACATCCAATTCGTTCGGGTAACGCTAGCAAGGCATCTATATCAAGCAGACTATTAAGCAAAATCCATTCTTCAGTTGTAGTGCTATCAATGCATATTATATCAGGCGAACCATTGTTGGCTCGACTTACATACTGCTTAACTTCCTTATTGACTTGAGTGTATAACAAAAAGGGTGTAACTCAGGCAGCTTTTTGGTAAAGAGCTTGTTGTTCGTGTTTGACTACTGTTTGTAGGTAGTTGTCCCAATCGCCGTTCTTTCTGACGGCTCGTAGGTTGAGCATATTCTGCGCACCTTGTTTTCCCCAATGCATGCCGTTTCTCTCCATACGGCTCTTTACAAAATGTCCACAGGCACTTTCCACCGCTCCGGTGGTGATAGGAAATCCTAGCTGTAGATAGGTTTTGTAATCTACCATATGCTGATGGTTGGTCAGGTAGGTGATGGCTCGTTGGACAGTGTCACGCTTGTATTGAGACAAGGTAGCCTGTTGCAAGATAACTTGCCATTGCTGTCGTACCTCATCATGCTGGCTGTCTAGTAACAAGGCGGCTTGGCTTCTCACCCAAGCAAAACGATTGGGATGCTTCTCCCCCCAATGAGCGTTAGCCACCTTCCAAACGTACTCTAGCAAGTGAATAAAATCCAGTACGTAGGCCTCTACCCGATGGGTAACTTTCTTTTCTTCTACCACTTGCCGAACTGCTTTTTCTAAGGCTCGGTCACCGTCTATCAAAACGATGATCGGCTTTTTTGCACTAGCATCGCGCCGAAGTAGGTTTTCCACCCCGTAGCGGATGGCCCCTACCTTGTCTGAGAGAAAGGCTCGTAGATGCTTGTGCTCGTGCCAGGTATGCCCTCCATCGGGCTTCTGCGGCTCATGGGTAGGGCAAAACAAGCTCTCTAAGAGTTCTTGAGCCTGCCGGGGCCGCGGGGTAAACGAACTGCTCAGGCTTACTGTGGCTTCTTTTTTGACCCCCTTCTTCTGTCCTTTGCTCAGACGAACCGCCGTACTTTCCTCAGCTCGCTGAGTTTCGCTGCGACGAATGGGCACCCCCTTACCGTCAAAGCCTACGCTCAAATGAGTACCATCTTCTATGTTTTCCCAGGCTTGTTGCTCATAAAAGTCTTTTACTTGCTCGCAAAGCCTGTAACTACACCGTTGGCTTTGCATACCCCTTAGGGGATGACCTAAGATGCGCTCCAACTGCTCAGCACTTTGGGCAAAGTCCATCTCGGTGGCCCCATACCCTAACCAATCATCCAATACGTAAGAATAGTTGCTCTTGGGTAAGCCCAACGCTTCGTCCAGCCGGTAATAGCTCTTACCAGTGGTTGAGTAATACTTGGGGCGGGCAATGGATAACGGGCCAAAAATGCTTCGGTAAGGCCGACTACGCAGCCCGGTGTTCTTCATCTTTTCCCCTGCACGATCAACGGGAACCCCCTGAACAGCGACTACCTGTTGTATACTCAAAATGTAGTATTCTAACAGTTGAAAACCTAACTGCAATAAACTGGTAAACAAAGACCGCTCTACCTGATGAATTCTCATTCCTTCTTTACTTCGGGCATCCATTTGGGCTATTATCTGATCTAAGTGTTGTCTTATCTGGTTGATTTTTGCTTCCTTTACTTCCATAGCGAGTTTTTTTGATGGTGGTTGAAGACCTCAAAATTAAGGGAATCTCTGCATTCCCACTCGCTTTTCCTCTGCACCCAATTCGTTATACACTCTATTGACTTCTAGCGTTGTAATGCAATACCCTAAACATTCGGGCGCACCTATGCTGTAACTGATAACTGGAGATGATAGTGTTGTGAGTTGAAGCTCTTCTTCTCCGCAGGAAAATATAGTAGTTGAAGAAAAAACGATAATCGCGAATATTTTCTTCATAAAGCACTTGGGTTTATTATCTTGAGACCCACTAAGTTTCAATATCGTTGTAACTAAGACTAAATTGCTACCCGAAGCCCAACAATGGATTGACCGCCTGCAAATGCAACCTCATCCCGAAGGCGGATTTTATAAAGAAACGTACAAAGCATCCGATAGCATTCCTGAGCTAGACCGTAGCTATTCTACGGGCATTTACTACTTACTACTGGAAAATGCTTTCTCAGCCTTTCATAGAATTAAATCGGACGAGATGTGGCACTTTTACGCGGGCGAAACGCTAGAGGTGGCTGTTTTGTACCCGGATGGTTCTCTCAAGGTTCATCGTCTCGGATCAAACTGGGAGCAGGGAGATCGATTTCAGTTGGTAGTTCCGGCCAATCACTGGTTTGCTTCGCGCATGGCTGACCCAACCACCTACGCTCTGGTTGGCTGTACCGTTGCTCCCGGCTTTGATTTTAGCGATTTTGAAATGGCTGACCGAGAAAAATTACTAAGCGAATTCCCGCAACACGAGACCACTATTCAGCAGCTTACTCGCTAATCATGCTCATAATTACCTGTTTTTAAGTACAGTATTTTCATAAAAAGGATTGAAGCCTACGCAACGTGGAACTAAGGGGCTGAAGAACTGAATATTAGCAATTTATCAGTTCTTCAGCTCCTTAGTTGTTCTTGGTCGTCTCACCGTGTCAATCATTAAGGGGGTTAAAGACTCACCGGTTTTATGATAAGGCTGTGTATTTTCAGATAGATTTTATACGAATTTACCCGAAAATGCGTAATTTTTACGGGCAACCTACAACAAATAATTCTATGAAGCTCGCTACCTTGTTTCTTTTAAGTGTACTATTTACTGCATCTACTTTTATTCCTGATGATTACCAACTGCTCCTGAGCGAAGATTTCGAAGGAAAGCAACCGCTAAAATCCTTTGAAATGACCGATCGGGCCGCCTGGAAAATCAGTAAAAGAGATGATAACCGGGCGTTGCACCTATTTGCTGCCAGTGACTACCAACCTCGTGTTCGTTCCCCGCGTAACATCGCCATGCTTTCTGATCAAATGTACGGCAGCTTTGTACTGGAAGCTGATCTGATGCAAACCGGACGCGAGTACGGTCACCGCGATATGTGCTTGTTTTTCGGAATGAAAGACCCCAGTAATTTTTACTACGTTCATCTGGCTACTACGCCTGATCCGCACGCCCACAATATTTTCTTAGTAAACGACGAACCCCGCGTAGCTATTGGCGAAAAAATATCCGACGGTATTGATTGGGGTGAAACCAATCAGTGGCATAAAATAAAAATTGAGCGCAGTGTAGAAGAAGGTACTATCAAAGTCTACTTCGACGATATGAAAAGCCCGATTATGGAAGCCACCGACACCCACTTTGCCGAAGGCTACATCGGCTTCGGCTCGTTTGACGATACCGGAATGGTGGATAATATTAAGATTTGGGGGCCAGAAGCCAGCGCACCTTCCGAATCGTTTTTTGTCTCAATGAAAAAATAGCGACTATCTCATCTTTTCGTACAAACCATTAATTTCCCGCTCGCTGATTTTATCCTGATAAACGACTAAGCGATACCGAAGTACCGTAGGTTCTTTATCAGAAATTAGAACGGGTTCTCGGCCAGGATAGACCGGGTTCTGCATACTGTTTTTAGTACGTAAAATCCATTGGTTATTGGGAAGCGGGTTATTCGGGTGAGCCATTACTACAATGCCAGCCTTTTCGCCATTAGTTGCTAACGAACCGGATATATCCATCCAAGGTCCCGCTTCTACTGCTTCAGTTTGAGCGGTCACTTTCCCACTGGTAGAAGTAAACTGAATATCCTTCGGTAGCTTCATTCTCACTGAGAATCCTCCGTAGCCCTTCGCATCTTCTGAACCACCTATTTTTAAATCAGGCACCAGGGCTAGTAGCGAGATCTCAAAGTCCAGTACCCGATAACTTTCGGTAGCAGGGTGAATCTTGATACTGGCTTCCTCGGATAAGAAAGGTTGCTCTTCCCCTTGCCCATCCGTCCAATTAGAAGATTTCCAGTAGGTTTTCGTATAAAGTGTACTGTCTTCTTGCTGTACTTCGTAAACATCCCAGCTAAAATCTTCACATAGCCAGGCATCGCCAATGCGTTTATCCCCAATGAATACTTGGTGCCACGTCCAGAAAACACCCCGGTGGTGTGGGTGGTCGTCGGGAAAATCTTCGGTGAGCACCGTTCCGTCTAATCCGTATAACGGATGGACATAATTTGATCGGGCGTACTCGCCATTCTGCGACTTGGTTTTTTGCTGATAAAAGAAGATGCGCTCGTCGTTTTCTTTCACCCAAACTCCACCCTCAGAATACTCAAATGTAAGGGCTTGAGCGGATAACAAACTCGACTGATCGCAGGAGCTAAATAGTGTTAGTAGAAGTAGGTAGGTGTAGTATTTCATTGGTTAGCTAACAGCAAAAGTTAATAAATGGGCTAAACTCGCTTACAATACTTGTTTAAGCTGAGGCCCGAGGTGAATGGAAGCGGGTAATGCCTTTGCGGGATACCGTTTGCTCCGCGTGCCATAGATCGTAAGTGGCTTGCATCCGAATCCAGATACCGGCCCCAGTGCCAAAGGCCTCACCAAGTTTCACAGCCATTTCTGGCGAAACCGCTGCGCGTTCATTAACTACCTTCGATAAAGTGGATCGAGCAACACCTAACCCTTTGGCAGCTTCGGTGACGGTAAGCCCAAGTGGTTCTAAACAATCTTCCCTAACAATTTCGCCTGGGTGTATCGGTGGCATTCCTCGTTTTAGCATCGCTCTTGTTTTTCGTTAATGATAATCTATATAATCCACATCAAACACATGACCATCTTCCAACAGGTTTAAAATTCGTCTGATCTTACGGGTTTGAGCAGCAGGTAACCTGCTTTCATCATTTCGCTCCCAAAGACGTTTTAAACCTCGGTGCCTAATTGATTGTATCGCACGCGAGTGTAGCGCGTAACGTTACGAAAGTCAGTAAGGAAAAGCAAACCCCAATAGTTCTATAGTGCTTCTATGTGAACCCAGAACCTATGAAGAGGAAGACCGACGGCAGACAATAATGGTTCTATCTAATAACTTGAAGAAGAATTATTAACCTTTTCTCCTCATTAATAACCTGTAGCACTACTTTAACTTCATTTCTGATACTGCTCTTCGCCAATATTATTCTCGAAGCCTTCTCTAATCCATTGATTAATTTCAGGAGCTGTCAGGGCAGTATTCCAATTAGCTTTGGATTGTTCGTACATCTTTTCTATAAGTTCTTCTGTGGCACTTCCCAGTCCCATCGTTGTTGCATATTCGGTCAAGTCACGGTTCATATCGGGGGTCGTACTCGTATAGTTGGCAGTCGGCTCAACCTTCCCTTGCCAAACGTCCAGGGTATAAAGCTCGCCAAAGTAGTTGAGGCACGCATTTGCCTGGTTGTCGTCCGGGCTACAGCTATAACTGTTGTTGGCAAGCGTAACCCCCGCTGCCTTTAGGTTTAAAGTTACCAGACTAGAATTTTCGCCTAATATCAGGTCATTGTTTACTATTCTGACATTTTTAAGATTACTGTTTTTCTCGACCGTAATAAGCCCAAGGCTATTATCAGGCGACAAGAACCCTTCGCGCATTATGTTATATACAACATTATTAGAAAAAGTCACATTAGCCATTTTAGAACCCGGTTTTAATCTAAAACCGTAGGTACTGCGTAACTCCAGATTTCTCTGATGAGCCACTATGTTATTATCAAAGATCCCGTTTTTAATATCCGATGCGTCTACACCCCAAGAAAGTGCACGGTTCGTAGGCCGACTAAGACCATTGGATAAAATTACGTTGTCCAGTACTTCAACACTGTGAAAGCGCAGTGGATTATCGGTATTGCCCCCCAGGCTAATTGCTACTTCGTTGTCGTAGTAAAGATTATTTTTAATTAGCAGGTGCCTTGATTTGCCCCAACTGTCGGACCGCCATTTGTTACCTATGGATGAAGCCCGGAAAAAGAGATTGCCTCTGACAATAATATTGTTGGCACTAGAAAAATAAATATTGTGATTATACATGGTTGCCTGCCCATTGGCCCTATTATCGTCACCGTTAATTGATTGGGTTGCCCAGCCATTATGATCGAAGAGATTCTCTTCTAAGAGTAGTGAAGGCACTGTCTTGCTTCTTGCTGACCCTTTATAAAATATTCCTGACGAGTGACTATCGGTAGAATAGCTCCAAGCAATTATAGATCGGCGAATGGCTATCCGTTTCATAGGTTTGCCCGGATCAAGCCTATCTTGGATGGTGTTCTCTTTATATGCCATAAATACGCAGTCTTCTATCAGCACATCTTCTATGTCTTCATCTTCATCAGACAAAAAATCAAACCCTCTTTTTCCCTCGTGGCTTACAAATTCTGTACTTTGGGTATCCCGGGTGTGAGCCCAAAAATATAGGCTGGCTACAATAACCCGATTGGGCCGAAATGTTTTGATTCCTGCTTTTGTACCAGTCTTCAACAACGGACGCTTACCACTACCGTAAGCACTAAATACTGATCGCTCAGTGCCCGAACGTCCGTCAGTTAACTTCAAAGATTCTTCCCACTCTTCGCCCCTGGCCAGCAGCATCCAATCTGGTTTACCATTGCGCATTTGCCCGTACGCTGCTGCTATGGTTCTAAATGGCTTGATTGCCCCGGTAGGTTGGCTCGGATCGGAGCCAATGGCACTGTCATCCGATTTATAAACAACGCTGGTGGCATCGTTGCCAGTAGTAGCATTTACATAGATAATTCTACTATCTGCGGATGGGGAGAGAACTGTCCAACCCTGGGCATCTTGCCCTGGCAATAGGAAGTCAGCCTCGCTTACGGATGCCAAAGTGCCCCGTTGTGCACTACTGTTTTCTACTCGTACGGTAGGGTTCAACTCCTCAATCGAGCACGATGATATTACTATTAAGAAAAAGCATGAAAGTAAAATAAGGCGAAGTGATAGCGTAAGGTTCTGCATAATTGTCTCAATTTTTATTGTACCGGTAATAGACTAATCAGATGATGCTTGATTCAAGTCACCTCTACAATTACCGCTTAAACCAATGTGCAAGAACCTTTACTGCTGAAGGGAAAGCGAATTCTTCTATTATCAATTATAGCAAAAATATATGAATTAACACAATCCCAAGAAATCTAGATTGTAATTTGTCACTAGTGTATCTGGCGTCATGGGTTCTGAGTCGACGCTATCTTCCCACGGTGAACTTAAGGACATGTTTATATTGAACTACAACACCGTCATAGTAAGGAAGTATAACGAAGCTATCACACGACGACCACCTCCTCTATTGCAGACGAGGGCGAATTACCACTTCTTCATTGATCCAACAACCTACTTGCATGACCTCACCCTTCTTGAGGTCTTCCTGAAAAATTTGCTCCATCGTCGGAAATTGCTGCTCGGCTTGCTGCATCAAATCACTTCTCCCCGCCCGTTGGTACATTTCGTAAGCCGCCCAGTACACCGCCCGATCCTGAACAATTGACTTCCCGCCTTTACAATTGTCAAAACTAGAAAAATAGAGATCACCGATCAGCTTATGCGCTTCCTTCTTAGAAGTATTCTGCTGAATTGATTTCCGGGCGGCTTCCCGGGCTTGGGGCTTACGGTTATTCCGTTGATAGTGCTGCGCCAACGAATACCACAACTCAGCCTTTTCATTATTTTCTTTCGCCAGAGTAATCGCTTGCTGCCAGTAGGTTTCGGCATTCTGGGGCTTATCCCTTATTTCATAAAGTTTGGCAATCGTCTTAGCCGTACCTACCGATGGTTCGTACCGAAGAACTGTTCGCAAAGCAGTCATGAAGGATAGCGCATCGCTACACTGATAAGCTAAAGCTAGCGCAATCACTTTCTTCGCCCAATCTAGCTGGGTAGTATCTTGAAGAAAAGGATTACCAAACTTTTCCTGAATAGTGGCACAATCTAGCGTAATTGTTGCGATGAGCAATTTGTCCAGCAGCTCCTGCTTCTCTTTCGCATCAGGTTTACTTTTTTGCTGAAGCACTTTCGAAAGTTGATCGTAGCGATGGAGTATTTCTTCATCCGATAATTCGCTACCCCCGGCTTTTCGGTAGCGCCGTATCACATCCAGGTAAGCAACCAAGTTGGCACTGGAAAATTGCTGTTGACTCACTTGAAAAGCGTGTTCAAAGACTTCTAGTAACTCCGCGTACTTTTCAGGTTTATCCCGATAGTACTGATAAGCCGCGTGCGCTTTACGGTTCATTACCTTCGCTTCATCTGAGAAGTACTGGATGCGCTGGTCATACAGGTTAAGCTGCTGTCGTTGATACTGCTCTCGTTTTTCTGGATCACCCGTCTCGGCTACTAACCCTTTAAATAACTTCTCACCCTGAATGTATAAAGTAGGAGTAAGATCGGGAGCTTGATTTAGCAACCAACGGAATGATTCTAGTGCTTCCGCGTAGGTCTTAGCCCGAACCCCATCGGTAAATAGCACCCAATTTGTCTGAGCTTGCGCCGTATCGTCTGGCCAGTTTATTTCTTGAGCATCAACCACTTCAGTCAGGCAAAGAGTTATTATCATCAACCACCATTTCATACTAGCGAGGGTCATTTAGCAAGGTAGCCGTTCGTAGTAGTTGCTCAAAGTCTTGCCAGTCGGTATTGACCGTAGGTTTTGCGCCGTGCAGCCAAGCTTCTAACTGCTTGAACGTCAGCGTACCACTGTACTGCGACTGCCGTAGCAGCATACCAAAGCCCGCCACTGTAGCCGATAACCGAAAGTTTTGGGAAGACTTAGCAAACGTATTTTCTGAATACCTGACAGGTTGCTCAATCAGTAGACTTTGCTTACTGCCGATGGGTTTGTAGCGCAATTTGAAGGTCAGTAGCTCGTTGGCATTGGCCTGATCGGTTACGATACTTTGCTGATAGCGCAGTGCGGTAGCAGTACTCACTTCCTGGTCGGGTGGAGTAGGAATAATTTCATATAGAGCCGTCACGGTATGCCCCGCTCCTAATTCCCCGGCATCCTTCAAATCATCATCAAAATCTTCGCGAGAGAGCAGGCGGTTTTCGTAGCCAATTAGCCGGTAGCTTTGTACCTGCTGGGGGTTAAATTCCAGTTGGATTTTTACATCTTTGGCGATGGTAAACAGGTTGGCCCGTAGCTCGCGCACAAACACTTTTTCAGCTTCCTGAATGTGATCAATGTAAAAGTAGTTACCGTTACCCGCATTGCTGATCTGCTCCATGCGTCCGTCCTTATAATTACCCATTCCAAATCCGCAAATGGTCAGATAAATATCCTGCTTGCGCTTTTCTTCAATCATCCGTACCAAATCACCGGTAGACGATGTTCCGATGTTGAAATCACCGTCGGTAGCCAGGATTACGCGGTTGTTGCCGTCAGCAATAAAGTTTTCTTTCGCGATTTGGTAAGCTAGTTGAATACCCGCGCCCCCAGCGGTGGAACCTCCCGCCTGAAGATTATCCAAAGCTTTAAATATCGTATCTTTATCCGATGCCGGGGTAGACGGCAGTACCATTCCCGCCGCTCCGGCGTACACCACCATCGCCACCCGATCGGTAGGTTTCAGAGCATCAATCAGCAAGCGAAGTGATTTCTGTACCAAAGGCAACTTGTTCGGCTCATCCATTGAACCGGAAACGTCCACTAAAAAAACCAGATTGCTGGGCGAAAGCTGCTCGTAGTCCAATGACTTCCCCTGAATACCCAGGTGTAGCAATTGATGCTCGGGGTTCCAAGGACATTGGGCTACTTCGGTAACTAAAGCAAAAGGATGCTCGCCCTTCGGTTGAGGATATTCGTAGGAGAAGTAGTTGACTAATTCTTCAATACGTACTGCATCCGGCGGAGGCAATTCGTGGTACTGCGTCAGGAACCGACGCACATTACTGTAGGAAGCGTTATCAACATCGATAGAAAAGGTAGAGAGTGGATTGTCCCATACCGCTACAAAATCGTTCTCGTAGATTCTGTCGTATTCCTCCGTATTAAAATTGATTTCTGGAAGTTCTTCAATAATCATAAATATCTCATCAGCTTCTTCTTCATCAGGAATGGCTTTTATCTCCGGGGGAAGTTTGATATCAGAGGGAGGAGCATTCGGGTCAGGTTGATAGGTAGGGGGAGGTGTTACATACGAATAATCATCACTTTGATCTCCCTGAGACTTATTATTATAACCTTTCTCGTGGCAGCCATTAAAAAGTATAACTAATAAAATGAAAAGTGCTCCAGACATTTTAAATCCCCCTTTCTCTCTCTTTGGAAAAGAGGGAGTTGGGCTACGTGATTTTGCACTCTCTGTTTTTAGTTGATTCGGGCATTTTACGTTTCGTTTTGACATAGCGCATAATTTTGATGATGCCAAAACTTAGCGAATTGGAGTGACGACTAGAAAATTTACCCTTGCAAAGCATTTGTAGATCATTTTACAAGGATTGTAAACGTTTTACAAAAGCTTATATCTTTTAGAACGTTACCTTGGGTAGATGCCAGAGCTTGCTCAAACATATTTTCAGCAATTAAAACGGGATATTGTTCAAAAGGTGCGACAATCTCACCCGCAGCTTGACGCCGATATTAGCTCATGGAAAGGGCAGGAAATACGTTTGTTTCAGCAGGATTTAGAGGAAAAAGCCAACGGGCGAATTAGTGAGAAGTGGTTTTATACCCACATCAAATCAGATCAACCGCAGTTACCTCGCATCGATATTCTTAACTTACTGAGCCAGTACGTAGGCTACACTGATTGGGAAGATTACCGCAGTCGCCGTACCGCTGTCAGAAAACTATTTCAGGTACCCTCTGCTGCTCAAAAATACTTTGCGGGCGCCGGTATTTTTCTGTTGCTAGTCGCGCTAGTTAGTTTATACGCACAGTTAAATGAACCGACTACCTATCAGTTTTGCTTTGTGAATGCCGACACTCGGGAGGCAGTTAATGGTGCTGGGCTTACGGTAGTAGTCTTATCCGAAAATGAGTCTCCCTACCGGGTTCCGGCGGATGAACTCGGTTGTATCGCCATTCGCTGGCGAGAACCGACAATTCGTTTGGCCGTGCAAGGAGCTTACTATCGTACTGATACGATCACCCGCATACTGAACAAAGCTCAAGCGACTGAGCAGATTGGCTTGAAAACCAACGACTACGCTTGGCTATTACGAATTTTCTCTCAGGCTGATGTTAACGATTGGCAGAAACGACGCGCCCAACTAAATACTATGCTGACCGAGGATGCCCAAATCTACCAACTAACCGAAGGGCAAACACTGGGTATGGAGCTGTACAACAAACAGGAGTTCATCAATAAAATGACCATGCCAGTACGAAGCCTCAAAAATATCGAAATTTTAAGTACGAAATTCCGAAACGACCAGATTTGCGAACTACGATTTAAACAGGTGTACGATGAAATCAATCATTAAAATCTTTTTAAGTGACCCTCCCCCTTTGAAAAGGGGGTTAGGGGGATTTTCTAAAAATCCCCCCAAAGCAGTTACTATCAGACTCACTCTATTTTCGTGCTTACTTCTGCTATTGCTAGGACTAACCCGTTGCGCCACCTCGCACCGCGAGAGAGCTATCGAGAATGAATCTGCCGAAGCCACTATTATGTCGGGCGAACTGGAAGCTCAGTTTACGACGGACTATCTTTCAGGCGACCTCTTATATGCCCTAGAAGTACGCGCCCAACAGAAACTCATCGATTTTGCCGACTACGTAACGCTAATCGGTAACCCAACCATAGACAGTACCTTTCGCCAGCAAGCCCAAGAACAAGCCCGTCAGTTATTCATTCATCCGCAAATGCTGGTTGTTTGGGAAGAAGAACAACTCACTTTGGAAAGTTTCTTACACGAGATTGAGCAAAAAAGTGATAATCAGCAATATATCATTCAAGACATTGAGCTCGTTCAACCACTCAGGCAAGACTCTGCTCGACGGGAGCCCACTCGGCAAGACTCCGCTCAGCAGTACTCGGGTTTACTTACTTTTTCCCAACTGCTAGCAACTGAGGGACAGGAGGTTGCTTACCAGCGAAAAGTAGAAATTTGGGTTAAAAAAGTGGATAAGCAATTTGGCAACGAGCACAAACAGGTTTGGGAGGTTTTTCTGGGTAGTATTAAATAACCCTTCTGAGGTTTAGTAACTTTATCTGCGATTTCTTTCCCTAACAACCGATGAACGCCGAACAGATCCTTACCCAACTGCACGATCTAGCAAACCCAACTTATCTGTCTAAATTACAGCGATTCGGTATCCCCACAGATCGAGCACTAGGCATCCGGATGCCAGTGCTACGACTGGCCGAACCTTACCGTACTGTTTTAAGCGTCATTCTACTAAGTACTTGCGTTTACCTGATAATAAGCAGCTTTATTGTTGTATCATTGGAACTATGAACATACCAAGTTTACCTACAGATAGCTTTAGCAAATTCTTAACGGTTTTATCAATCCTTCTTTTAAGTTTTTTCTTTTACAAAATGACCGATTATCAATACTTCGGACAGAATTTAGGAAAAGAGAAGGCACCCCATTAAGTTAGTTTTGCGAACAACTTTAGGGTACCATGAAAACCATAGAGATTCTCCAGACGATAATGGCAAAAATGCCGGACATATCCCAACCCATGCATAAGTTTTTAGTGCATCTTGTACAGGTGTTCTTATCGGCTAAGGGGCGTTATAACTTTACCAACTTGTCGCGCTGGGGCGACCTATGTGAGCGTACGTTTCGGCGTAATTACGACAAAGCTTTTGATTTCAGACACTTTAGTGAGGTGCTCATTGATCTGTTTTTTGCTAACCACTCCTGGATTGCGGTGAGTGACTGTAGCTACGTTGCTAAGAGCGGTAAAAAGACGTACGGTTTGGATAGGTACTGGAGCGGATGCTCCCAAAAAGCAATTAAAGGATTAGAGATTAGTGCGCTGGCTTTGGTATCAGTGAAAAGCGGATTGGCCTTAACCCTATCGGTACACCAAACCCCTGGTGGACTCAAAGACGAGACCAACCGCTTACTTTTCTACTTACAGCAGCTAGTCCGTTGTAGTGCCTACCTGCTCAAAAAGACGAAGTACTGGGTGGTAGACGGCTTTTACGCCAAACAAGCCGCTTGGGATCAGGTAGCTGCGTTAGGTATGTTCATGATCACTAAGTTGCGCGGTGATGCCAATATGAACTACTTATATGAAGGCCCCCAAAAGCCCCGAGGGAGAAAACGCAAGAATGGGGGTAAAGTTCACTGGAAAGGCGATGAGGTGTTAACTCGTTTTGAACAACAGGGTACCACCCCTGAAGGTTGGCAAGTCTATTGCCAAGTGGTTTGGTCGGTAAAGTGGAAGCGAAAGATAAAAGTAGTGATGGTTACTACACAAAGTAAAAGCGGCCGAACCGGTTTGTTCTTGTTAGGATGTTCGGATCTGGAACTCTCAGCAAGTCGTATTCTAGCATACTATCGCTTGCGCTTCAATATTGAGTTTCTCTTTAGAGATGCTAAGCAGCATTTAGGACTCAGCCACTGCCAAAGCACTCAAGAAAAACGTTTGGCCTTCCATTTTCAGGCCGTCATGATGACTTTGAATCTGTGTTTGGTAGAGAATCACTTGCAGGGTAGAACCAGCTTCTCACTGCAAGACGTCAAAACAGAGCATTTTAATACCCGTTGGCTACAAATCATTATTTCAAACTTAAATCTGGACGCTGAGTCAATAAAAATGCACCCCAACTACCCAAAGCTATTGCAACGGGGAAAATTGGCTGCATAAAACTGTCCATACTATTGATTATAGCACATTAGAAAAATCTGTAGAATTACAGAAACTACAGATGAAACTCCATAATTCTTCAAAAACCAGCTTTATCTTTTGTACAATAGTCAAGACTACCTCTGACAGTCGAGGTTTTTGAGAAGCGTTTTCTAAGGCATATAAACACCCCTCAGAGTCCTCTGAATGAGACTATGAGGGGTGTTTGAGGTCTACCACTCTGTTGAACAAGCCGTAATAACCTTTACCGTTTACTCAATATTCTAATTACTCGCCAGCAAATTACACGATTCTACCAGCCGGATAAATTCTTGACGGTAACCTTCTTGATCTTCGCCTTTTGATTCGCGAGCCATTTGGGCTACGGCATCGTAAGTTAGATTTCCTTTGAAATTAGAATCGCGTAGTAGCATACCGAAACCAGCTACGGACGCGGCAAACCGTAGGTTTTCCGAAGCTTCATTAAACGACTTTACTTCACCCGTGAGTGGTTGCTCAATCAGCTTACTAGTGTCGCCATCTGGAGCTTTGTAGCGTAGCTTGAGCGTGAGCCATTCGTCGGTACGAGAAGCAGATCGCTCGGTTTTCTGCTTTTGGTACTTCAAGTCATCTACCGATTTCAGCAAGTCGCCCGCATCTATTCCGGCAGGAATAACTTCGTACAGGGCAGTGACCGTATGACCAGAGCCTAGCTCGCCCGCATCTTTCTTATCATCGTTAAAATCTTCGCTGCGGAGGGCACGGTTCTCGTAGCCAATTAAACGGTGGCCCTGCACTTTGGTAGGATTGAATTCAATCTGAAACTTCACGTCTTTGGCGATGGTGAATAATGTTCCGCCAAACTCGCTGACCAGTACTTTTTTGGCTTCCTGAATATTGTCAATGTAGGCGTAGTTACCGTTGCCTTTGTCAGCCAGCAGTTCCATTTTAGAATCTTTGTAGTTGCCCATACCGAAACCTAACACCGTCAAAAATATTCCTTCTTCCCGCTTCTTCTCAATCATTCGCTCCATGGCCGCGTTGCTAGACTCACCAATATTAAAATCACCGTCAGTAGCCAGAATGATTCGGTTGTTACCGCCATCCTGAAAATTTTTCTTGGCAATATCATAAGCGAGTTGGATTCCCGCACCTCCGGCGGTAGAACCTCCGGCTTGCAGTCGGTCTAAGGCTTCTTTGATCTTCGCTTTTTCGTTACCTGGGGTAGATTCTAATACTACTCCAGCGGCTCCGGCATATACTACCATCGCTACCCGGTCTTGAGGACGTAGCTGGTCGGTGAGCATTCGGAAGGCTTTTTTCAGTAACGGTAGCTTGTTAGAGTAGTCCATTGAGCCGGATACGTCGATCAGAAATACCAGATTAGAGGCCGGGAGATTTTCCGTAGGAATTTCTTTGCCTTGCAAACCAATTTTCAGTAAATGATGCTGCGGATTCCAAGGGCATTCTACCAGTTCAGGATTCACTGAAAATGGATCATCGCCCTTAGGCTGTGGATAATTATATTTGAAGTAATTGACCATTTCTTCTATGCGAACCGCATCGGTAGGCGGCATTTCGCCCTGATTGATAAATCGGCGAATGTTACCGTAAGAAGCAGCATCTACATCAATAGAAAAGGTAGAAAGGGGGTTCTGCGACGATGCCAAAAACGGATTTTCCCGGATGGTAGCGTATTCTTCGGTATTAAACTCTTGCGGTAGTTCATCATCTACTGGTGGATAATACACACCTGATTCCTGCTCAACCACATCGTACATGGCGGGGGCAGGAGCAGAAGAAATTGAATTAGCTCCACGTATTCGCGCTACCGATCCAGTAACCGCTCGTTTATATTGAGGAGCATATCCGGTAACTACGACTTCCGATAGTTCCTGAACATCGGCTACTAGTTGTACATTAATTGCGGATTGGTTTTTAACCTTAACTTCCTGCGTTACATAGCCAATAAAACTAAAAACCAATACATCTTTTTCAGATACATTCTCTATTCGGTACTGTCCGTTCATATCGGTCACAGTTCCGGTTTGAGAGCTTTTTACAATTACATTGACTCCAGGCAGCACTGCTCCGCCATCGATATCTGTAACCGTTCCGGTAATAGTTTGGGTTGGATTAGGTCGCCAGGTGAATGCGGTAAGCAATCCCAGCAAAATTATCATCACTGTTTTCATAAGAATTTCGTTTTGTTTCTTGTAGGATGCCGTGACTATCTAAATTCCACACCGAACCATAAAAAAAATTTTTTTCGTTACATCTGTGGAATCAGAAAGGTATTTGCATCCTGTTAGTGTAGTTGCCGTTGTATGCTCTTCAAACGCCGTAAAAATAAAGCTCTGGACGATGTTCAGTTGTTACGTAAGTATCAGCTAACGGGTGAACTCCCGGTGCTGGGTGAGCTTTACGAGCGATATATGTCGCCGGTGTACGGGGTGTGCCTGAAATATTTTAAGAATAAAGAAGATAGCCAAGATGCGGTGATGCAAATCTTCGAAAAACTGGTTGACCGATTGCTCACCGAAGAAGTGCGAGACTTTAAACCCTGGCTTTACGTGGTAACGCGCAACTACTGCCTAATGCAATTACGAAAAACCAAAGTACAGCAGGTACCGATTAATGGGCATACGGATTATCTGGCGGAAGAAGAGAGCGAAAATTTATCCGAAGAGCAATGGCAGCTACTTTCGCAGGGCATGGATCAACTACCGACTGAGCAACAGCAGTGCTTGCAGCTATTTTACTTACAACAGCAGTCGTATCAGACCATTGCTGAGCAGACGGGCTACGAATTAAAACAGGTGAAAAGCCATATCCAGAACGGAAGGCGTAATTTGAAAATTTTTGTGGAGAAACATCATGAATAAGCCACAGTACGATATTGACGAGGCCTGGGTGCAACGCTATCTAGAGGGAAAACTCTCGGAAGAAGAGCAGAACTGGCTCAAAGCAAACCCTTTTGAAGCGGAAGCTTTGGAAGGGCTAGCCGAGGTTCCTAATTGGCAGCAAGATATAGCCAGCTTACAACGGCAGTTGCAAGAACGTACCCACCAGCGAGCTACGCTTTGGGTGACCTACGGACGCTACGCGGCAGCAGTAGCCGTTCTTCTCACCACTAGTTGGCTCATTTACCGAACCACTCTTACTGAGGCTCCGGTTGAACAACTATCTTACGAAGTACAATCAGATGCTTCGGCAGCTCCCGAAGAGGCACCGATAGCGTTAGTTATTCCCAAAAAGGTAGAAGGCGAAAAGGCTACTTCCGTAGTAAGTAACCCTCTACTTAGCCAGCCTAATCAAGAAATAAAACCTGTTCTGGTACCGGAACAAGAAACCATTGCTTTACTTGAACCAGCAGCAACTCCAGCTATGCCCGAGATAATGGCCGACGAAGAGACAGCCGATGTTTTGGAAGAAGAAGTAAACCGTATTGATGCTGAACCAGCATTATCTCATGATTATCAGACGAGGGCAAAGCAGTCTAGATTTACTGAACCGGCTGATAAGTTTGGTCATCAAATCGCCCGCCACCAAGTTACTGGCCAGATCAGTAATCGTCAAATTATTGGCTCAGTCTATTCATTAGAAGATCGGATGCCAATTCCCGGAGCCAATGTTCATGTAAAGGGTACAATCGTCAACACCATTACTGATGTAAATGGGCAGTTTCAGGTAATTGTGCCAGACAGCAGTAGTGAATTAGTAGTCAGTTCTATTGGCTACCAGTCCGAAGAAATAGCAATAAACCAGCATGGCTCTTTAGCCGTCCAACTTGAGGAAGATACGCAAGCATTAAGCGAAGTAGTGATTGTTGGGTACGGAACGCAAGGAAAAAAATCTACCCTTTCCCAACCAGCTCAACCCCTACCTTCACAAAAGGCGTTTCGCACCTACTTGCAAGAGAACCTTCAGTACCCGGAGAAAGCCCAACAGCAAGGTATCGAAGGCAATGTGAAGGTACAATTTACGGTGAAAGCTGACGGAGAACTAACGGATTTTACTATTAAAAAGAGCTTAGGCTACGGCTGCGATGAAGAAGCAATCCGGCTCATTCAAGCTGGACTAGGCTGGCAACCCGCCCTTCAGGAAGGGAAATTGCAAGATCAGAAAGTGATGGTAAAAGTACGGTTTAGGTTGCCTAATAAATAGGATGCTATGCTCAGTGAGTAGTTGTACAACCTTAGGCCGGTAGTTCTATTTTACCAATCGCTATAACATTCGCTTTACTAAATTTATTGATAGTTTTTAGGAATAGACTAGACTTTCAAGGATTACTGCTTGAGTAGTAAAACACAACGGATACTACTATTTTAGTACCCGTAGGGATATACGAACGCTACTATAACGCAAATGTACGTATATTGTGTATCCAAGTGTTATGTGCAATATAGACTACTGAAATAACTTGTAAATGGCAACTCATTATCAAAGCAATTACAGAACTTTAACCAGAATTAAGCTCCAAAAAGCTTATAAAAATGCAACTGACAAATGAGTTTCTATCAATTCTATTAACAAAAATATAAAGTGGGCGTACTAATAACATTTATTAATATAGCCATTTTTCAAGGTGTCGTTTTAGCAACGATCATTTTAGTCTCTCCACTATTTAAAAGCAAAGCAAATAAGTACTTAGCGTATGCAGTTTTTTCATTGTCTGCCCTGCTCTTAGTTCTAGTTTTTGACTCAACCGGGCTTTATAAAACCATACCCACTTTACAACTACTACAATCAATAAGCCTGGAGGTGATTTTTCCTGTATTCATTTTTCTGTTTATCGCTCATCAAGTAAAACATTCGATCATATTATCTAAAAGAAGGTTTTTGTTGTTTTGCCCTTTTCTGTACATAGCTAGCCTGAATATCACAACAGACCTAACAATCCTGGATAACTTTGATGTACTCCCTTATTATGTCAAGCTAACGGTTCAAATCCTGTGGATAATAGAAGTGATAATAGCGGTAGTGTTCATACCCTTAGTTTTAATTAGTGCCTTCTTACTGATTAAAAAATCAGAAAATGTACAAGAAAAAAAATGGCTTACTTATCTATGGGCTTCTGTTTTCTTTATTTTTTCTGTATTTTCTGTCACCATCCTCCTTGCTGTATTCATGAGGTTTGATATTATGCCTACAATGAGAGTACTCGGCTTATTGAGTGCCGTGTTAATTCACTGGATTGTATTTACAGGTATTTATAAATTTAAACTTGCAGACGATCAGAAAGAAATAAAAGCATTGATCAAGAATAAGAAAGAGCAGCGTATCAATATTCCTAACCACGTACCAGAAGAATCAGAAGTGAATAATGTAAAAGGGGAATTCCTGTCTGAAGACAATATTTATTTTAAAAAGCTAGTACGCCTTTGCGAAAGCGATCAAATTTATCGAGATCCCTCGTTGGACAGGGAAAAAGTGGCTGAGATGTTAGGTATAAGTTCTGGTTATGTTTCTCAACTAGTTAATTCAATTACCAAGGATAATTTTATCAATTACATTAACCGTTACCGAGTAGAAGATGTGAAAACCCTCATTGTGGATAAAGAATTTGACAATTATAGCTTATTGGCCATAGGATTGGAATGTGGATTTTCTTCAAAGACCACTTTTTACAATTCATTTAAGAAAATCACCGGAATGACCCCAAATGCTTACCGTAAAACGCAAAAAACAAGTTCCAATTTGTAAAGAGTAGAGCTATCGGAACCTTGTACTTACTGTTCTTCCATAAGTTTGCTTAACAAATTCATCGTTAAGTTTTACATAAAAGATTAAAATGGTTCGAATAAAACATTTACTAGTAATTGCTAGCTTTTTTGTTACCAGTATCTCATTAGCTCAGAATACATCATTCAAAAATAGCATTGGTGTTAGGGCTGGGTATAGTTTGGGAGCTTATAAAAACCTGATATTGTCTCCTGTTGTACTCTATAACTATGAGACCGACGTTTTTGAGATCAACTACTTGCGATACAAAAAAAATGGCAGGATCATGGAGTTCAATTTACAACATTGGGATTCAGCATTAGAATCTGAAAAAATTCCGGCACTAAATCTAGATTACCGTAGCGATAGACTATGGTTTAGCTACTTGTATCCGGTGACCAATCAAAACAATTGGGCAGGACATGTTGGCTTCTCCCTTCAAACGATTGGAGTAGCATTCGGAGAGTTGGTGGCCGCTGAACTTCAACAAAAAATCTCTGTGGCCGGAAGGGTTAACTTTCAACTACATGACCGACATGCCATAAATTCGCAATTATCAGTTCCTCTTTTACTTTTCGTTTTTGGAAATTTGGATACCGATTTTTATCCTTCTCACCGATACCAAGGCTATATTTTTAACGTAGCCTATCACTACTCACTATCAAACAGGTTTGACCTCGTTGCACAATTTCACTCTCGTTATGACAGGTTAAAATCAGAAAATATTTTTAGAGAATTACAAAATCGAGTTGCCATAGGGGTCGACTTTAAATTTTAATAGACATGCAATACTCAATAAACAGCATCCGTTTCGTCTTATTCATATGTATTCTATTTGCTTGCTACGGATGCGAGGATATACTAATAGGAGACGAAGGAACACTGGAAGAAAATATTTACTTACACTATCAGACCAAAACTGATTTAGAAATACCCTTTGAAAAGGAATGGTATATATTTAATGGCGGCAGAACCCATAAAGACGGCGGCCATCATTTTTGTTACCTACAGATTAGGGCAACGATATGCCGTAGATGCTGTTGTGTATGTAAACGGTAAATCTTTTGCCGGAGACGGAAGCCAAAATGAGGATTACTATTGTTTTGGAATGCCTTTATATGCGCCCAGTGCAGGTAAGGTGATAGAAGTAGAGAATAGTATTGAAGACAATGTACCCGGCGAAGTGAACGATGAAGACGACTTAGCTGCTGGAAATTACGTAATGATAGATCATCTAAACGGAGAATACTCTATTCTAGCGCATTTTAAGAAAGGTACAATAGTAGTTTCTGTAGGTGACACCGTAGTTTCAGGACAAGCGTTGGGGCAAACTGGTAATAGCGGAAACTCTACTGAAGCGCATTTACATTATCAATTACAAAACTCATCTGATTCGCAAAATAGCACAGGTGTACCGGCCCAATTCAAAAATTATTATGCAGATGATGTATTCATCAATAAAGGAGAACTTACGAAAGGCCAACTTGTAAGAAAATAATATTTGACAGCAAAGCAGTAAAAGTAAAGTATACCAGCATTGTAGCGGTAAGCGTACGGCCAAACAGTAATAAAAGAAAGGTTTTAGGCTCGTATCAGAATTTGTGTATAACCGGAAAATTCATGTATCGAAATCGCCTACTTTTCATATACCAACCGTTATAGCCAATAGCAATACGACCTGTCAAATTTCATTTCTTGCGGTGATAAAACGAATTAATCACCGCAAAAATGCGGTGATTAATTGATATATTTGTCGCATAATTGGTTGGTGCAATGGCAAGATACATTTACGAACACAAAAATTGGACAGACTTTACCTGGGATGATAAAGCCATTAATGCGATACTCGGCGAAGTTCGGTTAATGCAAGGCAAAATTATCGGGCAAATGAACGCTTTAGGGTTTTTTGCCAAAGAAGAAGCCACACTTACCTCCCTAACCTTAGACGTAGTAAAATCATCTGAAATAGAAGGCGAATTGCTCAACTACGAACAAGTACGCTCATCCATTGCCAGACGTTTAGGTATCAACACCGCTGGGCTTGTACCGAGTAGCCGACACATAGAAGGCATTGTAGAAATGATGCTTGATGCCACCCAACGCTATAAATTACCTTTAACCGAAAAACGTTTATTTGGTTGGCATGCGGCACTTTTCCCAACAGGATATAGCGGACCTTATAAAATAGAAGTGGGCAGATATCGGACAGGCAAAATACAAATAGTTTCGGGGGCAATGGGGAAAGAAAAAGTGCATTACGAAGCCGTAAAACCAGAACTTGTAAAAACGGAGATGGATAAATTTTTAAATTGGTTCAACAATGACAATACGCTTGATACTGTTCTAAAGGCTGCCATTGCCCACTTTTGGTTTATCATCATTCACCCATTTGATGACGGAAACGGTCGAATTGGTCGTGCTATAACCGATATGTTGCTGGCTCGCGCCGAAAATAGTGGTGAACGTTTTTACAGTATGTCGAGCCAAATTTTAGTAGAGCGCAAACGCTATTACAAAATATTACAGAAAGTACAACATAGTACAGGTAACATTACTGAGTGGATCGAGTGGTTTTTACATTGCCTGAAAAACGCAATGCTTGCCACCGAAAACACGACACAAAAAATATTGCAGAAAGCTGAATTTTGGAAACTGCACGAACAAACACCCATCAACGAACGACAACGCCTTATGCTCAATAAGCTCTTCGATGGATTTGAGGGGAAATTAAAAACCTCAAAATGGGCAAAAATCACCAAAACTTCTACCGATACTGCTTTGCGCGATATAAAGGATTTGGTAGAAAAGGGCATCTTAAAACCAACCAATGAAGGAGGCCGAAGTGCCAATTATAAATTGGTTGACCTTTAATTAGCACAATCACGGGCTATGATATTGTATAAGCGCGATGTGATGTGATGTGATGTGATGTGATGTAATCTAAAGCTAGATTAATGAATAACCCGCAACCCGAAGTTAAAGGTTTGTCCGGCACCTTCGCCGGGGCTACCCAGCCAGAAGTTGGTGTAAAGTAGTTCGCCCTCCAGTAAACCGGGAATAAGCTGGTACTTTGCACCTAAGCCAGCTTGGGAAAAGAAGGAACTGGCAACCTTAAAACGGTTGGCACTCATATTATTTTCGTCCTGAAAGTCTTCCACGTGCTTCACCCAAGCTTCCAGTGAAGTATATAGAGTTAACCTTGGGTTGGGGAAATAATTAAAAAATACGGTGATGGGAGTCTCCACAAAAGCCCGGTTGCGGAAAGAATCCCGAGGAAACGATGTCCAGATTGACCCTCTAATGAATAACTGGGTACTGGAAGACAGCGGTATGTCGTAAAAGATTTCATTAATCCACAAGTATCGGTCAAACTCCAAAAATAAGAAGGGATTGGTAGCAGTAGGCTCTCGGCTTTCGGTATCGCTCGAGATGGGAATCAGGAACGTACTTTGGATTGACAAGCGGGAAGCTCCCTCAAACGGAGCAATTTTGATTTTGGGCCCAACTCCCGTCAGACCAATTCGGTTGCGTTGCCCCTGGCTATCGCTAAAGTTTGCGTACTTTACCCAAACATCCAAGCCCAGCGAGTATTTAGGATTGATGCCGTACATAAACTGATTGATCGCTGTGGCGAATGTTTGTCGACCATCTATTCGCTGATCATCTTTCCGAAGCTGATCGTCAAAAGCTTTGGTTTGAGTGTAAACATTCGTAAAGTGTTTAAACTCCCACTGACCTCGGTTTAGCAGTATCGAAGGAGTGTACTCCTGCAAATTGGTTTGAGCTTGAACCGTTGGGCAAACAAGACTAACCAATAGTCCAATCGCTATAAAATTGATAAAAGTTTTCATATGTTCAGATTAGTATAGCCCTGATTGTGAGGCCGACAGGTTTTTTATTTCAGAAGGTCTAAATCACGGATTAAAATCTTGCGACGGTCGAAGTTGATAATATTTTTTTCTTTCAACTCATTGAGAATGGTGGTTACCGTTTGTCGGGATGTTCCCGTGAGGCTAGCAATATCTTGGTGTTTCAGGTGATTCGGAATCATGGTTTCAAAGCCTACTTTACGGCCTTTTTCTTTCGCCATATCCCGTAAAAATTCTATCACCCGGGTACGGGCATCTTTAGAAACCAGCAATTCAATTCGTCGCTCCAGTTTCTGCATACGTTTACCCATCATCTTAAAAATACTCAAACTTAGCTCCTGGTTATCAGCCATCCGAGCCTGCAAGTCATCTAGGGTCATCGGACAAACTACAGTATCATTATCTAGCACTACCGCGAAATCGCGGTGGTTTTCTTCACCCGTCAGAGCCATTTCTCCAAACACTTCGCCCGGAGTAAGAATAGTTTTCACGATTTCTTTTCCATCTTCCGAATACATTCCAATTTTTACTCGCCCCTGCTTGATGATGTATACATATTCCGACGGTTCGCCAATGGAATAGACATTATCTCCCTTTTGATACTCCCGATCTTCAATTTGATTATCTAGCTCTACAATCCGCTGGGGGCAGAAGATATTAACAAAGTTTTCTTCTTCAAAGAACCAATAGTTTGTTTCAGCATTCATAGTGTAAGTGGTCAGCTTTCTGTAAGTAAGCCGAACGTAGTAACGTCGGCTATTACACAAATTACCGATTTTTTTTACGAAGGGTTGCCTGTAATAACGTATGTTAAGGAAATGTAAATGGGCTGTGAGACTTTTGTGAAATTTATGAGAATCAATCTTACCAACCATTATCTGCATTAGCTGCCTATTTGATGATTTTAAGAATCTGTTGATTGACTGTATAGCTATTCCGCGAAATTCTTATGTTTGATAAATCATCTCAACTACACGCATCATGAATCTGCTCATAGTGTTATTTACGGCCTGGCTCTCAGTCTTTTCATTTCAGCCAGATAACCCGCCCGCCCCCTGTAAAAATAGTCAATATATTTTAGCGCAGAGCAAGTTGAAATATGACACTGACCAGCGATGGAACCAGTCAGAATTTAGGTTACATATTCAAGAACCTAGGGTAAATAATCCCCAACGGTACTCACGAGTTGTGCTCAATAATGCTAGTAGCTACTTTGAGATCGAGCGAAATCGGAGTGAAGGCACCATTAAGCGAATTATTGATGAGCGAGGTTCATTTCGGGCATTGTTTAATGATAATACTGATGTACCCGCTGAAATAGAAGAAAAGTACGGAATAAACCAGCAACGCAGCCAAGGCTATCGCAATTTTTACCAAGCCATGTACGGATTGCCTATGTCGGTTACTAAAGAATTTTACGACAAAATGGCTCCAGCCGAACCAATCGTATTTGAAGGCAAAGAAGCCTATCGCATTTCATTAGAGCTAGAACAAGAAATGATTAGCAAACACTGGCAACTAATCATCTCTACCGAAGATTATACCTTGTTAGCCTTGGAGTTTTACCACCCTAAAAACCCGGAAGAAGGCGAAATCATTAAGTTTGAGGATGATCTGCAAATAGATGGTATCACCCTGCCTAGAATGCGACATTGGTACAAGAAGCAGACTGATGAATACCTGGGTTCGGATATTATCGTAAGAGAAATGAATTAATATTCGCAAAAGCTCAACTAGGCAAACTTTATTTGTTGATCCTTATTTTTATAGAGAAACCACATAGAGAAAATTATAACCACACAGCTTACACCAAAGTAGATATATGAAGAGTGGAGGTAATAAGTAGTAAAAATTCCAGTCGTGAAGGTATCAAAAAAGATTTGCATCATTGCCCGAATAGCTACTTCGGATAGTATAAATAGCGTTGGTATTGCCCAGAGATGCCTGATATATGTTATTCTAACTTTGGTGAAGATTATATAACCTAAGTAAAGTAGAGCGATTATTACTCCAATACGAAATATCCAGTCACCTACATTTAGATAATTTTCAACTCTGGTCGCCGAGAATTCCCGCAAAGCAATCACAATTGAGAACGAAAATACGTTTGCCACATTCAAGACTAATTTTATTCCTAACACCAATACGACAGCTACCAAAACTATTTGGAGTAAGCTATTCCAAGGTTTGGCTTTAGCAAACTCTTGTTGAATAGTACTAGAATCGCCGAAGCGCATTTTAGCAATGAAGAATGCTTCTTCGGTACTCAGTCCTGAATCTTGTAGGGATGCTGCCTCACTACAGAAGTGGTCGTAGATTTGATCTTTTTCTTCTTCTGATAGAATCTTAGCTGAGTTAACCTGACTGATATACTGGCTAATCGCCGTATCTAGGTCAAACGAGTTTGCGGGTTCCATAGCGTTATCATTACTTGATTGATATTAGTCCATTCGTTCTTTAGCTCGCTTAAAGTGGTTTTTCCTGATTTATTGAGAGAATAATATTTGCGGTTTCTCCCATCCTCTTGCTTAATGTAGGATGATATCAACCCTTTCTTTTCTAGCTTTAGTAGCACCGGATAAAGCGAACCTTCTTTCCATTGGAGTGATCCACCCGATATTCGTTGAACATCCTTGATTAGCTGGTAGCCATAGTTATCCTTCTCTTTCAGCAAAGAAAGAACAATAGGAATGGTAGAAGCAGCTACTAATTCTTTAGAGATCATATATACTTTGAAGTTCTAGGTATGTTAGATACATAGAACTTCAAAGTATAGCAAGTAAATCTACTTTTTTTGTTTCTTTACATCATAAATCATAACGATGCCAATTACCGCAACCACCACCCAATTTACTTTTCAAGCTGTTCGTAGTAACGCAGATAAAGAAGCTTTCCGACAGCTTCCGTACCAAATCTATCAGAATGATCCGAACTGGGTTCCGCATATTCGGCAGGAGGTAGAAGCGGTTTTTGATCCTAATCAGAATACTTTTTTCACCCACGGACAAGCCGAGCGATGGATTATGCGGAATGTTTCGGGAAAAGTAGTCGGACGGGTAGCAGCGTTTATTAATGAGCGCAAAGCGAATACCTTCAATCAGCCGACTGGAGGGCTGGGCTTTTTTGAGTGTATTGATGACAAAGAGGCAGGATTTGCTCTATTTGATCAGTGCAAGGCTTGGCTGAGTGAACGGGGGATGGAAGCGATGGACGGACCGATTAACTTCGGAGAGAATAATAAGTATTGGGGACTAATCACTGAAAACTACGATTTAAAACCCTACTATGGTCAAAATTATAACCCCGAGTACTACGTTCAGCTATTTGAAGCTTACGGCTTTCAGGTGTACTTCAACCAGTATATTTTCCACAAGCTGTTCGCCACGCCCCTACCCGAGATATTCCAGCGTCGCTCAGATCGGATCAAAGCCCAGCCTCAGTATGCCATCCGTACCTACGAGAAAAATCAGCCACTGAAGTACGCCCGCCACTTTATGGAAATTTATAACGATGCCTGGCAAACTCACGATAATTTTCGGGCTATGACTGAGCAACAGGCACTCAATCTGCTAAAACAGATAAAACCAGTAGTGGATGAGCTACTGCTGCACTTCGTGTACTACGAAGACAGCCCGATTGCCTTTATGGTGGCTCTACCCAATATCAATCGGCTCTACGAAAAAGTGGGTGACAATATGAACCTCTGGGGCAAGCTAAAATTCTTATTCCACCAAAAAACTACAAATGTGCGCGATTGCTACGGAGTGGCCTTCGGTGTGAAGCAAAAGTACCAGATGCGGGGCATAGAAGGTTTGATATTTGACAATCTGCGGGAAGTTTGCTGGAATGAAAAAGAGCAACGCCACAAGTACGACACCTACATCGTTACTTGGGTAGGTGATTTTAACCCCAAAATGGTGCGGGTAATGGAAGCCTTAGGCTGCCAACGGGTCCGAACGATGGCAACTTACCGCAAGCTGTTTGACGAGAATGCCGAGTTTGAGCGGTCGCCGATTATCTAGTGTAACACGGGCTTCAATATTACTATGGCAAAATAGGTACTAGCTTGGTAAAATCAATCATTAGTCCCACAGTTTGGCGTGCCACGACTGGTTCTCCCTGATGAAAGGCAATGATCGTTTGCCCTTTTGCTTCTAAGTAAACTTCCTGATAAAATCCTTGATAAACTACTTGAGTCACTTTGGCAATTAGCATATCGAGTAAATTTTCATCCTCCCGCCATTCCAGAACAATCTTGACGTGCTCGGCCCGTAACCCAAAATAGCCGGAAGTGAGGTTCAGTGCCGGAGTGAAATATTGTCGCCAAAAGCTTACCGGAAGAACAGTCATTGAACCAAACAATTGAGCAGAATAGGCCGAACTGGGTTGTTCATAAACCTCATGAGGCGAGCCGCTCTCTACGATCTTACCCTCTTTTACCACCACAACCGTATCGGCTAACCCCAGAGCGTCTTTAGGATCGTGCGTAACCATCACTACGGTAGAATCAGACTCTTTCAGGAAATCAGCCAATTCAATCCTTAACTGTTGCTTGAGCGAAGTATCCACCTGACCAAAAGGCTCATCCATCAGTAACAAACGTGGTTCCTCCGCCAACGCCCTAGCTAGAGCGAGCCGTTGCTTCTCTCCTCCCGAAAGGGTTCTAGGCAGCTGATCTTTTAGTCCACCGAGTCGGCAGCGACTTATCAATTCTTGCACCCGTTCAGTACGATAAGTTGACTCGTACCTTCTCAGCACGTGATCAATATTGTCGTGTACAGTTAGGTTGGGGGATAAACCAAAGTCCTGAAAAACCATCCGAATATCCGGGTGCCCGGGTACCAAACGGCGCGAAGGAGGGGGTAAAGGTTTGCCATCAAAGACAACCTTTCCTTCACTAGGCTCTAGTAATCCGGCCATTGTTTTCAGCAGTGTGGTTTTACCCGAGCCGCTTTCGCCAACAATAACTACGGTTTCTCTCTCAAAAACTGATAAGCTAATATGTTGTATCGCAGCTGAAGCAGCATCTAGATACTGAACCGACAAGTCTTCGGTGGTAAGTAGTGTACGCATTAAGCAATGTTTTGTACCTACTCCTAAGCTAAAAACGAAGAAGAATGTTAGCGACCAGTGCTTTGTCAAGTTTTATTTTGAAGGTAGCTGTTATGATTTTATAATTTGCGGCACTTTCAGTCAGTAGGCTATTTCGTTGCAGGTAATCAAATTTCAGGTTATCTCAACTTGTAACCTGAAACTTACCACCAAATTACGGTCTATCAGAGAACACTGCGAGAATAGGCTACCTGTGCGGTAGTCACCTCGATTTCAAACTTGACAGAGCACTAACTATAGTTTAATGCCAGCCGACAAACGGGATTGTAGCCGGGCGTTGGCATAACGGATAAGCCGAATTTGATCACCTACGTAGCCACTACGAAGACCATGCTCTTTCATATGATCTTTCACGGCAATATTTTGATTAACCAGCCACGGAAGAACTTTCCGCTTAAATTGCCGGGCTCGAATAATTTTACCATTCAGTTGTACGTAGTAATCGTAACACATTACTTCAGGGCTCAATCGTTCGCTTCTTTTCACTGCGAACCGGCGCGAGTCAGTAGGATCAAAGTAGGCGGCGCCATTGTGCTTCCTCAGATACGAGATATTACCTAATAGAACTACTTCAAAAAAAGCGGGTCGAGTAATGTAATCACTTTCCTGATGAGTATATCTTCGGAAATAACGCACTCGTTCTTGCTTCTTATCATAGTAGCGAAAAGATGTAAGATGACTGGTTGAGAAAGTTTGAAGGTTATCATCAGTGGTTGCCCGATACATCACAATATCGTGGGCGTAATTATAGCGAATTTCGCCTTGTAGTACTTCTTCATCAGCCGTAATAATTACTCCAGCTGACCAAGCAGTTTGGGGAGCAGCGCACGCAAGACCAACAGCCCCCAACGCCACAATTGCGGTTAACAACAATTTCTTCATATCAGTGTACCTACTGAGCTGCTTACTTTGCAGCTATAAAAAAATAAAGCAAAAATGCCTATATCAGACTACCTACCTACTTTAACGCATTATTTACTACTTTGTTAACCAGCAAGTTTTAAATTGCTATGTTTTTACGGAAAATTCATTTTACACAGCACTATTTCATAGAAAATGTAATAACCGTGTAAGATTACGCTAACACTTCCACCAAGAATTGGCATCTAAAAACTCAAACTCTAACCTAGGCGGATGGTCAAAAAACTCAAAAGTGTTGCCTTTAACCTACCGTATAATGTGCCTTATTGTTATCAAATAGTTGGGTGATGCGTGTCTCCACTCCTGGAGAAATTTAAAAAAATAATGATTTATTCTACTAAGTAGAACAAATTGAAAAAACATTTTTATATTTGTTATACTAAATAGAACAAAGTAATGAGCAAACAACATCTTGGCGAATTAGAGGAGCTGATTCTACTACTAATTATTATGCTAGAACCGGAAGATACCTATGGTTTAGAAATCCGGCGGGCTCTCAAAGAACATGCCTCCCGAACCATAACCATTGGTGCCGTACACGGTACGGTGAACCGACTAGAAAAAAAAGGTTTAGTTACATCTCAACTCGGCGGAGCCACCGACGAACGAGGCGGAAGAAGAAAACGATTGTTTACCATAACTGCTCATGGAAAAAGGGTTCTTCAGCAAAGTAGAGATGTAAAAGTCAGCCTCTGGCAGCAGATTCCTGAACTAGCACTCGGCAACTTACGCATAACATGAAATTCCCGAATAACCAACTCCCAAAGCAAGTAGAGCGATTTCTCAGTTGGCTCTGTAAGCCTGAAGTGTTAGAGGAAATTTTGGGCGACCTAGAAGAATACTACATCGAACTCACCGAAAAGCCTCGCTGGCAACAACCTATTCTGTACTGGTTTCAAGCCCTGCATTTTCTTCGCCCTTTTGCCCTCAAAAGAATAAACCCATTCCAACCCGTCAACCGCATTCCCATGTTCAGAAATTACTACAAAACCTCCTCACGCAGCTTAATGCGAAACCCGCTCAGCTCGTTCATCAATATTTTTGGTTTATCGATGGCAATTGGGGTGTGCCTGGTAGTGTACGCATTCTTAAAGTACGACTACAGCATAGACCGTTTTCACGAATTCAAAGACGAAGTATACCTAATTACCTTTTCTGCCGACCGAAGCGGAACAGAAGAACAATATGGTCTTACTCCTCGTCCGTTGGGCGATATGCTACGAGAGGATTTTACGCATATTAAAAAAGTATGCCGAGTTGAGGATAAGAACGCAGTGCTAAAAAATGGCGATAAAGTGTTTCACGAAAACGTACGATTTTCCGATCCGGAATTTTTAGAAATGTTCACCTTTCCTTTAAAATGGGGAGTGAAACAATCACTAGTTGAACCAAACAACATCATTCTGAGCGATGAAATGGCTGTGAAGTACTTCGGGGATGAGAATCCGTTGGGTCAGGATATACAGATAATTTTTGGGGCAGACCGAAGTAAGACATTCAAAGTAAGCGGAGTGGCTGAACCTTTCCCCGAAGCACATATCATTGACTTTAGCTTCCTGGTCAATTTTGAGAACCTGCGAACTAACTTTCCTGACTACAATACCCAGGACTGGGAAGAATTTGTGAACGCCACCCTGATTCAAGTAGACGACCCATCGGATTTAGCCCCTATCACCAAAGGGATGACGAAGTACCAAACGTTGCATAACGAAGCCCAACACGACTGGAAGATCACTTCCTTTGGATTTGAGCAATTGGCTGGTCTACACCTAAACTCAGGTAATATAAAAAACGACATCTCTTACGATGCTTCTTCGGAAGGACGCATTACACTGCCTATCATTGCGCTATTTATGCTGGCACTAGCCTGCTTTAACTATGTTAACATTGCGATTGTATCGGTCACGAAGCGTCTGAAAGAAATTGGAGTGAGAAAAGTAATCGGGGCTAACCGGAGTAAAGTAGTTACTCAATTTTTAGCCGAGAATATACTGGTGACAGCCTTTGCACTCATTGCAGGACTGGTTCTGGCACTCACGGTTTTTTTACCTTGGTTCATTCAGGTAGCACAACGCAGTATGGAACTAGATCTTCTCGATGGAAACCTTTGGATTTTTCTGGTGGCACTTTTATTCCTGACTGGTATTACATCGGGCATCTATCCCGCGCTTTACATTTCAAGATTCAATGCGGTCAAAATATTTAAAGGGTCGGTTCAGTTTGGTAAAAAGAACCCGCTTACCAAAGTGCTGCTGGGATTTCAGCTTATTCTCGCTTGTATTACCATTACTTCTGCTGTTGTTTTCACTCAGAATACGACCTACTTAGCTAATCGCAGTTGGGGATACAATCAGCAAGGAACGCTCTACGCTGACGTAGTAGATGCCGTAGGCTTCAACCGCCTCAATGCGTTAATGATCCAACATCCCGATGTGTTGTCTACTGCCGGGTCAACGCATCATTTGGGAAAAGAGACAGCCTCAACACTGGTGTATCAAGCTAACCGTCCGTACGAAGTAGCGCAACTATCAGTTAGTGCCGACTATTTTGAGACAATGGAGCTACAACTTACTGAGGGTAGATTTTTTAAAGACCGGTCGGAAAACGATAAGCAAGCGGTAGTAGTGAATGAGCTGCTAGTGAAGAATATGGCTTTAGCGCAGCCCCTAGGTAAATTACTCGAGATTGATAGTGCTAAGTACGAAGTGATTGGGGTAGTAAAAGATTTTCACGAAAAGAATTTTTACTACGAAATGCGGCCCACTATTTTCCGCTTAGCCAATCAGTCGGATTATCGTTATCTGTCCATGAAAGTTAGACCCGGCACCGAGCAAAATGCTTACCAAGCATTACAATCTGAATGGACTGCCCTCTTTCCCGAAACGCCCTTTCAGGGAGGCCACCAAGAAGATGTGTGGACCGGATTTTTTGAAGAAGTAGATACGCAAGAACGGTTTATGAAAACGGTTGCCTTCATGGCAGTACTACTAGCCAGCCTAGGATTATACGGGCTAGTAACCCTCAATGTGTCCGGACGGATAAAAGAATTTAGTATTAGAAAGGTACTAGGAGCCGGATTGAAGAATATTGCTATCAATATTACTCGTCAGTACATCATATTGTGCCTAGTGGCCCTCTTACTGGGATTACCTATCAGTTACGTACTTGCTAAAGCCCTAATGGATATGATGTATCCTATCTTTGCCCCAATAGGGTACTTAGAAATTGCACTACCCGCCATAATATTAGTAGTAGTCTTGTTAGCAGTAATGTTTACCCAAGTAGGCAAAGTATCTAAATCTAACCTAGTAGATGGGCTGAGAACGGAGTAAGTCTGTAAGCTGTGTACATCGATAACGCACTCAATAAGACAAAAAAAAGCGGGATGATTTCTCAACCCGCTTAGTAAGCCTTATCTTTCAAAGATTAGTACTCCCGAATATCAATGCGTTTTACTTCTGCCGATTCGCCTTCGCTAAAGGGAAGAATTACCCGCAAATAACCATCTTCAAAAACGGCATCAATTTGTTCTCGATCAACGTGCGGGGGAACATCAAACATTCGGTTAAACATAGGAACGGTGTGGCGAGCCGCTAAGCTCTCTTGTTCTCCTAGTGTTTCCGTATCGTTCAGTACAGTATAAACAATTAGTTGATTTCCGCGCAGATAAATATTGAATGAATCGCTGTGTACGCTAGGGGCACTCACTTCAATCACTAGCCTATCTACCTCCTTCGTTACATTTACTCGAGTTGCGGTAGTACCACCACCCACAGTGTTCATTGTATCTATTTGATGGACAAAGTCCTTTAGTATGTTTTTCATAATATACCTCCTCTGTTTTACGCTACAATTACTTTTGCAAATGGTGTACCAATCCTAATGATCTACGCTAAACAGCGGACAGAATGTCTGGTATACTACTATTCTAACGACAAAATGACACGATTAGGTTATAATAAATATAACTTTTGTCTAAAAAATAGAGTAGAAGTACAGTATTGGGAAAAATTTAACTTCGTAACCTACTGGAAATTAGGACGAAAGTCCCCAACATGACTAGCAAAAATAAATCGAGGCGAATAGAGCCTAATGAAGCAGGAATTAAGCCTAACAGCGAGGCTAAGAACGTTAGTAAAGCCAAGGCCGTAGCAAAGATAATTTCTATGCCCAGTTTTTGGCGAGTGAGCACTGCTGCTAAAATCATGGGAGCCAGCATGGAGGTTCCGGCAAAGCTAACCCGGGCTAGTAACGCCAATTGATCGCTAGCTAAAATAGAAAAAATTAACGCTACCACAGCGAAGCCCACAATTGCTACTTTGGTTTTGGTAAGCTTAGATTTTTCACTACCCGAAAGTAGGGAGCGAAGCTCAGTGCCCATCGCAAAAATTTGGGAATCCGTGGTAGAAAGCCCGGCTGCTAGCAAACCTACTACGGCTAAAGCAGCAATAATTCCTGGTTGTTCGTATAACAATACTTGCGAAAGGAAGTCAGGAGTACTAGCATCAGGATAGCGAACAGCTCCGTACAGACCAATAAAAATGGTAGGAATAATCACCAGAATGGCAAAAATCCCAACCGCCACGGCCATCAGGTGCGTTGTCCGTAAATTGCGCAAAATTACTAAGCGAATTGCCAATTGCGGTTGTGTAATGGGAATACAGAGAATCACCAGAAAAGAGGCAATCAGAAACTGCGGGGTGAATAAACCATTAGGCCCCGGTGTAGAGAGTAACTCCGGATTGCTGGCCTGCACCTCGGCAAACAGTGCCTTCAGGTTATCAAAGTGTTCTACGCAGCTAATGCCGATAATCCAGCTTACCACTAGCAGCGTTAATCCTTGGACCGCATCCGCGTGCATGATTGCTTTGAGGCCACCAATCTCGCTGTAGAGCAGCATTACCCCCATAATAGCCATTGACCAGCCCCAAGGTGGTAAGGCCTCGGGAAAAACAGCGGTCAAGAAAATGGCGATACCGCGAATTTGAATCGCTACGTAGGGTACTAAGAAAATAGACATCCCCCCGAAGCTAACGTATCCCGCCAGTTTATTCCCGTAGCAGTTTTGCAGTAAACCCGCCATTCCCTGAAAGCCCTTCTCTTTCACCTTTTTTCGCAAATGATACCCAAACCAGAGAATCAGGAAAATCATACCACCGTCAGAAACGGCCAGGAATATCCAGGCACCAATACCATTATTTCGGAAAAAGTCAGGCATCCCGAGAATGGTGAAGGTACTGAAGAGGGTAGCGGCAAAGGTGAGAAAGCCGAGAATAACGCCAATGTTGGAACCCGCCATCAGATAGTCTTCGGCTGACTTGTTACTTCGAAAAGAACGGGTTGCCACATACGCCAGCATCCCTAAATAAATAGAGCCAATGATAAAAATCCAGGTTGTCATAGTAGTAGTTAGCTTAGTCGGCGTCCTTGTCGTTTCTTCCGGGATGCACGCGCGTACCAATGTAAGTGATTATGACGAATAAAACCATAACCAAAAACGAAACCCAAAGCGTGTAGGGAATCCCAAAAAGCATCGGCTCATACACTCCCGCCGGAATTACGAGTGGAGTGAAAGTAATAATTGACAGCAGAACCGCTGCTGCAACACAGAGGTACCAGTAAGTTGTGTTAGGTTTGGATGACATAGATTGTTAGTAGTGTTAAGGTGTTTTGGTACTTGGTGTTTTAGTGTTATTGTGCTCAGGTGTTCAGGCCGTCATGGAATGATGTTCAGGTAATGGTTAGTAGCTAGTTGTACTAAGCACTATAACACTTCGCACCATAACTCTAAATTAATGTAAACAAGCGCCTCCAGCGAACTCGATTGAAGAAGTCAGCCGTTTTATCGTAAGAAAACCAAACGACTACGGGCTTACCCACAATATGGTCTTCAGGCACGAATCCCCAAAAGCGGGAATCCAATGAATTGTGCCGATTATCGCCAACCATAAAGTAGTAGCCTTGCTGGAATTCGTATTCTTTATTTTCTTTTCCATCAATGAGCAGCTTTCCATCAACAAGTTCAGCATCTACATTTTCGTAGTGGATAATAGCTGGGCCGTACAATGCTAGATTTTCTTCAGTCAACTGAATACGGTCACCCTTTTGGGGTAAATAAATTGAGCCGTAGTAATCAATAGTCCAATCTTTTTCTTGCCGCTGTGGATGCTGCCCCTGTGGATACAAGCGTTCGCTCATTTCACCGGGCTGATAGATAATTTCTTCTACTTTCTGCACAAACGGTAGCTCACTTAACTGCTGGGCGGCATCGGCCTCAGCGTTAATTTGGTAACCGCCTGAGCCAGCATAATACTCGTCAATACCTAATCGGCGAAATACGCGCGGATGAATGGTTTGCTTCGCTTGTACCCAGTAGCTGGTTTGTCCGTGTTCAGGCTTCGGCAGAACTTCTTCGTTTACAATAATTTCTCCGCCTCGGATTTCCAGGTTATCACCGGGTAAGCCCACGCAACGTTTCACGTAGAAGGTTTTCATATCTACCGGGCGATCCCACTCGGGCGGATAATGAAAGACTACTTCTTCATTACGCTTTACTTCCCTAAAACCCGGCAAACGATAGTAAGGAAGCTCTATCCAATCTAGATACTCAGGAATTTCTGTTCCCGGTAAATTTTGGTGCATTAGCGGTATTTGTAGTGGGGTGCGCGGGGTGGTAGCCCCGTAGTGTAGTTTGCTCACAAATAAGTAGTCACCTACCAGTAGCGAATTTTCCATTGATGAGGTAGGAATTGCAAACGCTTCCATGAACAAACTACGCAGCAGTGAAGCGGCGATCACGGCAAATACAATAGAATGCAACCACTCTTTCCAGACAGGTTTAGGATCGGCGGACTTCGGCTTTTTTGAGAACAGTTTCATAATTAGTTATCTTTGTTCATATCTTTCTGAATAGATTCAATGGTAGAAACCGGCAAGTCAGTCGCTTCGGCTATTTGCTCAGTTGTTAATACCGCTAATTTTAGTAACCGTTGGACGGTTGCTACCTTCATTTGCCTGTCCCGCTCTCTAAACTCTCACCATAGACTGCTTCGTAAACGGTATGCGCGATTCGCTTCTGTGACTTTGTTAGTTCCATTTCTTGTTCGTTTATAAGCCTTTTAACGAATTCTTGCTCAAATTGGGTTTCTAGAGTTTCTGGTAATGATATTATCAGATGAACAAACCGTAGTAGAGCGACCACTTTAGTTCGGTCGTAATTCTTCTCCCAAGCTAAAGTTACCAGTTTTCTCTTGAAAGAATAACGTTTCTCAGCATCTTGGTGGGTACGCAGATGATATTTTCCTGCTAACAACGCTAAAGCAAACGGATTATCTGAGGCTAATAATTCTTTCTCGTCGAACTGTTGGACAGAAAAAGCATTGAACCGATACGTTACTTCGGTGCCGAATAGCTGATAGCTAAATGTATCAGTGATATCCTTACGGTCGTCGGTGTAAATAGCAATGGCGGTAATCTGAGAGCCGTATTTATCGTAGATACGATAAAAGTACGAAAACATGCGCTCTACAAAATCTGCCTCAGCGTATGATTGAACTTCAATATGAATCAAAAGCCATTGCTGCGATCCATCTTTTAATATTATTCTAACTAGTTTATCATTAAAGATTTTCCCCTTTTTGCGTTTGTCAGCAATCAATTTCTGAAGTTCCTGCTCTAAAAATACTGGTGGCTGACTAAAATCTGCTTCTTGGTAAACATCAGGTAAGAAGTATTGGACAAAATCTTCAAATAATGTGGTGATTATCTCTTTCCAGTAGCCATCGTAGTCTGGGTCAATTGCCATACACTACATCCTCGGAATTGTCAGCCCGCCATCTACCATAATGGTTTGTCCGGTAGAATAAGGGAAATAACCCTGGGCAAGTGCTACAACAGCTTTAGCCACATCCTCGGGATAACCCCAGCGAGGTTGAACACAGAGACCTTCTTCAATTAACTTGTCGTATTTGCTGGTCACGCCCGAAGTCATATCGGTTTTGGTAACCCCCGGTCGCACATCGTAGACGGGAATACCGTACTCACCCAAACGGGTAGCAAACAGCAGGGTCATCATACTCATACCTGCCTTAGAAATGCAGTACTCACCCCGGTTCACCGAAGCTACGGTTGCGGAAATAGATGAAATATTAATGATATAGGCTGAGAAGTTTTCATCAGCCTGCCGCTGTTCAATCATCCAGTTAGCCGCTTGCTGCGTCAGGAAGTACGGCCCCTGTAGGTTGGTCTTCATCACGTACTCATAGCTTTCTTCGGAAGCATCCAAAATATCGTTGCGTTCTTTGGGAGCTACTCCGGCGTTATTAACCAGCACATTCAACCGACCGTAGTGATCTCCAATTTGCTGAAGCATTCGCTGCCGGGATTCTGTATCGGCAATGTTTCCTTGGCAGTAAATAACGTCACCGCCGTGTTGTTTGAGCTGGTCAAGCACATCGGTTACAGCCTCTTCGGGACGCATTCCGTTGATGGCTACGTCAAAACCTTCTTTGGCCAAAGCTTCAGCAATGCCAAACCCGATGCCCCGGCTACCTCCGGTAATAAAAGCTACTTTGTTCATGAAAAATATGAGATATGAAATGTCAAATATGAAAACAATTTAAAATCCTGACTATCAAGTCACCCTGTTCTATTTTACTTCTACCACCATTTCTATCTCTACGGCGATATTACCGGGTAATGAACCCATGCCTACAGCAGCCCGGGCGTGTTTTCCCGATTCGCCGAATACCTCTACCATAAAATCAGAGAAGCCATTTATCACTTGGGAGTGATCGGTAAAATCGGGAGTACTATTCACCATGCCGTGTACCTTCACAATGCGGGAAATTTGATCCAAATCACCAATTTCTTCTTTGAGGCTGGAAAGCAACGCGATAGCCGTATAGCGGGCCGCTTCTTTTCCCTCTTCTACCGATAAATCCTTACCTAGCTTTCCGGTTACATTTTTGCCATCGGGCTTCATGGGGCCGTGCCCTGCCAAGAATATGAGATTCCCGGAGCGTACGGCTCGCACATAATTGGCCGTAGGAGCAGGCATTTCGTAGAGAGTCACGCCCATTTCTTCCAGCTTCTGTTCAATATCGCCGGGTGGATTGGCAAACGTTACGCTGTTTACTAGTATAGCCAATGCTACTGCAAAAAGCATGGTTAAGGTTCTCATAAAGGAGTAGGTTAGTTATGAATAATGAGTTGTACTTCTGCGAAGATTATGGCTCCATTACTTTTATTTCATCAATGGTTACGAAATCTTTAGTGTTGAATGTAGCAACTTCTACAATATCATTGGCTAGACCAATTGCTACCATCTCAAGATCGTGGATGCGCTTACCCCGTATTTCGTACTGTTGTAACAACATATTCAACTTCTGATAACTTTGCTGAGAGGGATATATAAGCGTAAAATTTTGTACAAAGTCCTGAATATCCTGAATTGCATCATCAATCGAGGAGAGTGGCTTATCGCCTCGGGTTACAATTACCAAATATTCAGATATACTTTTGGAGGTAATAATAAGTTCAGCTTTATGGTTCTCTACAAAATAAGTTGCTTGGCGGTGAAAGTCAGACTCTTCATCTTTAGCGTATACCAACACATTAGTATCAACCAGTATCCGATCAACGCTATATCCCGAAGATTAACTCCGTCTAATTTTCCGCCAAACCGCCGCGGTTTCAGTAATCTTTTTTTAGACGACGGGGCTTCTGCTGAGGTAGATGATTTCAGCTGATGAATCATCTGACTTACTACTTGCAACTCTTCATCTGTAAGCCGATCAAGCTGCTTCCTTACCTTTTCTCTAATGTTCATATCTATTACACGCAATCCGTGAAACAAGTGTTGAAATCCGAGCAATCAGAACCATATCAGTCTAGAAATATCAGACCTCCCATTCTATTCTTCCAAATCAGGAATATCGACCCAGCAGCGTTTTTCCCAACTTTCCAAGCCTTTTTCGGCTAGTTGCACTCCTTTGGCTCCTTCCAGCAGTGTGTAAGGGAATGGCTCGTCTTTTACTACATGGCGCAAGAACATTTCCCATTGTACTTTAAAGGCATTGTCGTGCAGTTCTTGCTCAGGTATCTTCGACCAGCCGTTATAAAAATCAATGGGTTGCACGATATCCGGGTTCCAAACCGGTTTGGGAGTATTACCGTAGTGCTGAATCCAGCATTCGCGTAGTCCCGCTACGGCCGAGCCTTTGGTACCATCAATTTGCAAGGTCAGTAAATCATCCCGGCGAACGCGTACCGTCCAGGATGAGTTGAAATGAGCGATGATTCCGCCTTCCAGTTCAAAGGTAGCGTAAGCGGCATCGTCGGCAGTGGCTTTGTACGTATTTCCTTGCTCGTCTACCCGCTTAGGGATATGAGTAGCACCCAAGCAAGAAACTGCTTTTACCTTTCCGAATATTTGATCTAAGACATAGCGCCAGTGGCAGAGCATATCAACAATAATTCCGCCGTCTTCTTCTTTCTTGTAGTTCCAGGAAGGACGCTGGGCCGGAATAGTATCACCTTCAAATACCCAGTAACCAAACTCACCCCGTACTGACAAAATATCGCCAAAAAAGCCATTTTCAATCAGCCGCTTTACTTTTACCATGCCGGGCAGCCAAAGTTTGTCTTGCACTACTCCGTTCTTCACTCCGTGTTTTTGACACACTTTGTAAATATCTAGGGCCGTTTCAGTGTCAGTAGCCGTAGGTTTTTCGCAATAAACGTGCTTTCCGGCAGCAGCAGCTTTATGAACAGCTTCGGCTCGTCGTCCGGTGGTTTGGGCATCAAAATAAATTGAGTACTGATCGTCTTGTAGTACCTCGTCCACGTTAGTCGTATACTTCTCAATCCCTGATCGTTCGCAGAGGTTTTGCAGCTTTACGGCATTCCGCCCTACCAAAATAGGATCGGGCATAATAACTTCGGTGGGGCTAATTTTCACCCCGCCCTGTTTGATTATCTCTACAATGGAGCGCATCAGGTGTTGGTTGGTTCCCATCCGGCCGGTTACTCCATTCATGATGATGCCTACGCGATGGGTGGTTAGTTCAGTGCTCATAGCTCGTTTTCTACTGGTTTTTAGAATAAAAATGATTGTGAGCGTTCAAGTTAATGCTCTCAACCTTCTCTGCCAAAAAATTAAATGCAACCGATAACAAAAATTTGACAAGCAATGAAAACAGAGGGTTCAGGGATATGAGGCAATTTACTTACGCGTTCACAACCGGCTCGGCATAGCGTTGAATCTGTAACTGTTGTTGAAAGGCATGAATAGTATCTTTAATGGCCACAGTAACATTCGCTTTATTGTTTCTCTAATAAGCTTTAAAATTATGTTTTCACTGCTTCTGAGTCAAATAATGCGTTATTTTAACTGTAATTAAGCCAATAGTTTTTTGTGGATATACGTATGTCGTATATCCAGATGTTAACCATGAGCAAAATACACGTGTATCAGAAAACTTTTTTTAACTTTGTAAAAGTGAACCTACAATTATTGAAACGATGAATACAAAATTGACTTTAACGATAGAAAAAGAAATTATAGAGCGAGCAAAAAACTACGCAAAAGATAAAAATCGTAGTTTGTCAGATATCGTCGAGAACTATCTCAAAGTCCTTACAGAAAAAGAAAAAAATGATAAAAACCAAAAACTTAATCCAATTGTAGAGTCACTAAAAGGTTCTTTTAAAATGCCTAAAAATATGGATTACAAAAAGGAACTTAAAAATCGTCTAGAAGAAAAATACTTATAAATGGACAAAGTTCTAGTCGACACAGACGTGTTAATGGATTTCTTTTTTGACAGAAAGCCTTTTGCTAAATATTCTACAGAATTGATAAATCTATGTGCGGAAAAACAAGTGCAAGGATTTACAACACCTGTAATAATCTCGAACGTTTATTACCTGCTTCGAAAAACTGCGAAACATAATATCATTGTAGAGAAAATAAAACAACTTTTAACTATTATTGAAATTATAAATTTAGACAAAAGTGCTGTTATCAACGCGCTAAATTCAGACTTTAAAGACTTCGAAGATGCTTTACAAAACTTTTCTGCAGTTGAGAACGGTGAGATAAAAATTATATTGACCCGAAATTTAAAAGATTTTAAAAAAAGCGAACTAGCAATATTAACACCTGAGACATATCTAAAAGGAAAAGCCAGTGGCTACAATGTATAAAAATAATAGCGGTTTAATCGCTAAAACAGAAGTAAGTGAATATAAAAAAGGTATGTGCTAAACCGAAAAGTTCGCGTTTCAAAGCCCACCACTACTCATAGCTACAACCGTTACCCCTCTTATAAAAAGGCACAAAGGAGAGGCTATTTGGTTTTGATCCTCGGTGAAAAATTACCGAAATATTGTCTCAATTATCTTGAATTTACAGTAAGCACCAACAGAAAGTGATCGCTTCTGTGAAGCGACCACTTAGATGTACGCCAGTAACCACCCTGGGCGTGTTGTGTACTTAGTTTTTTTTTAAAGCCAGCGGGGCATGTAGTACACTAGCGTTTGCTGGAGAAGAAGATATTAACCTTTTAGTTTGAACGTGATGGGAAGCACCATCTTTACTTTAACTGGAACCCCACGTTGCTTACCGGGAATCCACTCAATAGGAGATTCTTTCACTACACGCAACGCTTCTTCATCGCAACCGGACCCAATTCCTTTAATTGCCTGAATATCTTGAATAGAGCCATCAGGAAAAACAATAAACTGTATAAACACCTTCCCTTCAACACGCATTTTCTGGGCTCTGCCCGGGTACTTCATATTCTCTTGAACGTATTGATAGAAGGCAATCATACCACCTACCGGTTCAGGAAATTGCTCGACTACCACAAATATCTCATCCACCATTTCCTCTTCGGGCTCTTCTATCACATTTGAGAATTCACGCTCCTCAACAGCGGTAGATTCATGGATTTCTATATCCAGCGAAATTTCCAGATCATCTATTTCAATTTCATCAGCGACAGCGATGATCTCGGGCTGAATAATTTTAGGAGGGGGAGGGGGTGGCTGATTGGTTGGCGGTATTTCCAGTACATCTTCGTACTGGTCGGTCATGGCAGCAGCTAACTCAACCAGTTCAGCACTTTCATAAGTTTTCCATTCAAAAACGGCAGTAACCATTAACATGCTAGTAGCTAAACCTATGCTCAGAAACAGGGGTCTCAGATGGTTGTAATCAAGGGCGGGATTTTTTTTAGGTATCATGACTTGGGTGGTTTAGGGTGGTACATCTGATAAATTTTGATAGTATCAATTTCCTCCTTTTATCCCCCAATAACCATGAGCGTACTTAGGTCAATACCTGACTTTGGTCAGTTTTTGTATTTATCATCACTCGAACGCTTTTATAAGCTCACTCAGGAAGTAGTTTTTATCAAAATTGCCCCGGGCGGTGATACCCAGCCGAACGATTACCAGTTTATGCTTAGGCAAAATAAAAATACTCTGTTCATCAAAACCCTGCGCGAAAAATAGTTCGGTAGGTACATCGGGAAATTCTCGCTGGTCGGGGCGATTGCGTTCTCCGGCATTTAGCCAAAATTGAGCACCGTACTTACGAAAAGGGGCATCCTCTACCGGACGAGTGGTATACTTTACCCAGCCTTCCGGCAGAATTCGCTGCCCTCGCCAAATCCCATCGTGGTAGTAGAGTAACCCAAACTTTGCCCAATCGCGGGTAGTAGCCAGCATGTACGACGATCCAACGAATGTACCAGATAAATCAGCTTCAATAACTGCACTGGACATTCCCAAAGGCTGAAATAATTGCTGGTAGGGCAAGGCGTAGTAGGCATCGTCGCCGTAGCGTTGCCGGAGCAAGAATGAGAGAATATTGGTAGTGCCGCTGGAATAGTACCATTCCTCACCGGGTTCTTCTTTCGGGGGGCGATGCATGGCTATACTCGCCATGTCTTCCGATAGGTACAGCATTTGGGTAACGTCGCTTGCTCCGAAGTAGGTCTCGTCCCATTTTAATCCACTGTTCATCCGTAACAGATGATCCCAAGTGATATTTTTTCTCGGATCGTCTTCTTCCTGCCAAGCTGGAACGGGGGCAGGTTGATTGATATCTAGCTGAGATTGCTGGACAGTAATCCCTACCAACGCATTAATTACGCTCTTCGTCATAGACCAACCAGGCATGAGTGTTTGAGCGGAGAAACCGGGGGCGTAGCGTTCGGCTACTAAAGTATCATCGTAAACCACCACCACGGCTTTGGTATTTTTCAGACGCTCGGCATCCGGTTCTGAAAAAGCCCAGCCTACTGCTTCGCTCAACTGGCTGTAGTTCACGTTTCGGCGAACCGCCTTTTCTTCGGGAATCGGATAATTATTGATTTTTTGCTCAGTAATTTGAGCCAGTTGAGGAATTGGGGCTACGCTTTTATCGTTTACCCGCAAAACACAGCCCGCTCCGGGCCGATACACTGCTTGCCGAGTTGCTGTACCAAAGATGGAGGCAGTAGCCGAAGAATCAACGTCGTTTACTTCATACTCAGCCAACCGATACGGAAAGCGAGCCAGTTCATTCACCAGTACTGAACTATCGGAACGCTGAGCTACAAAGTGGCAGGAGCACAAATGCTTCGCCCCAAATCCGGTGAGAATAGGGAGTGCCTGAAAAATGTAATAAACTAAGTAGGTAAATCCAGAGATTACAATAAGCAGAAAAACCTTGACGAGAAGCCGCTTATGCGGTCGTTTTTGCACCAATACTTCAGGAATTTTGTTATTTGCAAAGCCAACGTGCCAAGATAATTCTTCATCTTACCATAAAAAATTTTTCACCATGTATATTCCTTTCGAAGAAATGCCCGCTACCGCTCGTATCTGGGTGTACCAAGCTAACCGCCCCTTGAGCGATACTGAAGAAGCGCAAACTATTCAGCTAGGTGAGGCTTTTGCTAATCAGTGGGCTGCCCACGGCAATGCGCTACGATCTTCGGTGCAGGTTGTGTATCAATACTTTCTGGTAATTGCGGTAGATGAGCAATACAACGCCGCCAGTGGTTGCTCTATTGATAGTTCGGTGGCGTTTGTACGAGAATTAGAGCATAAGTTTTCTACTGAGAATACATCCATTAGTTTTTTTGATCGTACCCAAATTGCCTTCTGGCAAGATGATGCAGTGCAATTGCTACCTATGAATCAGGCCAAACAAGCCGTAAAAGAAGGGAAGGTACTACCCGACACTATCACGTTTGATAACACCGTTCCCAGCATTGAAGCTTGGGAAAATCGCTGGAAAATTCCGGTACAGAATTCTTGGTTAGCTCGCTACCTTCCTCAAACTACCAATGCCTGATCTGATAAATAGAACCATTTCCTATTTGGCTCAGTATACTTTTTCTTAGCAAAAAGGCGTTTTATGAACGTATTTGGCGAACGGAGTTTCGCCGTTGACCGACATATTTCGTATCTTTAAAAAATTTCGAGATACCTATGATGAGAGTAAACAGTTTTGGGCTTGCTTCTTTAGTACTGTTAGCGGTACTAACGGCCTGTAATCCGGGCAAGCGGGCGTTGATTAAAGGCTACAATAGCTTTGACGGAGGCGATTACAACATAGCGATTGAGCAGTATCGGGTAGCCATGGACAATGGAGTAGAGGTTGCTGAATCGAACTACCGGATTGCCGAAGCCTATCGGTTGAGTAATCGCCTGGCCGAAGCCATGCCCTATTACGAAGCAGCCATTGATATGGGCGTTGCCGACACAGCGGCGGTGTTTCACTACGCTTTAGCCCTTAAGCAAAACGGCGAGTACGAACTGGCTAAGGAACAGCTAGATGAGTATCTAAAACTATCCCGAGATAGTGTGTTGGAGTACACCGAATGGGCCAATCAGGAAGTGGCCAATTTGAATAACCTAGACAGTATTCTGATTAAAGATCAGTACTTTGAGATTGAACCCGTAGCCTCAGTTAATACCGAAGAAGCGGAGTATGCTCCTACCGTACACCGGGGTTCATTTTACTTTACCTCATCCAGAGGAAGTGAGAAAGTTTACAAAGCCACCGGAACCGGATTTACCAATATCTACAAGGCTCCTATTCAGAACGATCAGGTGCTGGCGGAACAAGCAAGCACATTGGGAGCCGAATTTGCCAGCGAAGCTATTAACGAAGGAGTAATTACGTTTTCCCCCAACGGTAAAATGATGGTGTTTGCTCGCGGAAACAATGGTAAACGCAAAGGAACTCAAGATGTAAATTTGTATATGTCGCGCTACCAAAAAGGCAAGTGGACTACGCCTGAGATCCTAAGCATTAACGACCCCAATGCCTGGGATTCTACTCCTACGTTTAGTCGCGACGGAAAAACGCTCTATTTTGCCTCCAACCGTCCGGGTGGGCAGGGCGGTATTGATTTGTACTCCGCTCGGGTTGACGGCCGCGGTCGCTGGAGCAATGTACGCAATATGGGAAGCACCATTAATACTCCCGGTCACGAAATGTTTCCCTACGTAACCGACGATGGTAAGCTGTACTTCTCATCCGACGGCCATCCTAGCATGGGTGCACTGGATGTTTTTGTGGCCACTCGTAAAGACGGAGAAGTTTTTATTGAAAACCTAGGTCCTCCGGTAAACTCGGTGGCCGATGATTTTGGTATTTCTTTCACTACCATTAAAGACGGTTACTTCACCTCTAACCGCAGTAGCGGGGCAGGCGACGATGATATTTACGCCTTCGTAAATAATGATCCTGATCTGAAGATCGTAAATTACTTTTTAGCGGGAATTACCGTGACGAAAGACGAGGAGAGTGGCCAGGAGAAAATTGTAGAAGGAGTAAAAGTAAAACTGAGGTTTCCGCAGAGCGATGATATTGCCAGCGAAACTACGGGTAACGAAGGTGAGTTTGGCTTCAAGGTTGACGGGGGCACTAACTACGAGCTGGTAGCCGAGAAAGAAGGCTTTTTTACCGAACGGGTTGATTTTAGTACGATTGGCCGGACTATTCCGCAAGAAGAGTTAGTAGCGATGGTCACCGATACCACGTTCCGCACCAAGATTGTTCTCAGCAAGCTGGTACTGGACAAGCCAATTGTGATGGAGAATATTTACTACGAGTTTGATGAATATTTTATTACGGACGCCGCGGCGGTAGAACTGGATAAGCTGGTGAACATCTTAAATGATAATCCGCAAATTATCATTGAATTAAGCTCCCACACGGATGCTCAGGGCGATAATGATTATAACGAAGCCCTATCGCAACGACGGGCTGAATCAGCAGTACAATACTTGGTAGAGAGTGGTATTGATGCCGGACGGATTACCGCCCGAGGGTACGGCGAAAGCCAGCTTATCATCAAAAATGCTGTTAACGACGATCAGCACGAAATCAACCGTCGTACCGAATTTAAAGTAACCCGCATTCGGCAAAACAGCACCCAGGCTAATAATTCTTTGGAATAACACTCTAGTGCAAAGAATGAATGACTGATGAATAGTAGCAGTGTAGTTTACCCTATTACTGAATGAGAACCATCAGTGTTAGGAACTAGGTGCCAGAAAGTAAACATTATTCATTAACTCACTATCCATTGTACATTGCACAGTGTTAATTGATAATTGTTCAGTTATGAGTGAGCGTTACCAGCAGCGGGGGGTTTCCGCTACCAAAGAAGATGTCCATCAGGCTATCCGCCATATTGATAAGGGACTGTTTCCTCAGGCCTTTTGTAAAATTGTACCCGACTGGCTAGGCGGTGACCCTGCTTACTGCAATATTATGCACGCCGACGGAGCAGGTACCAAATCATCGCTGGCGTATATGTACTGGCGAGAAACCGGCGATCTATCGGTTTGGCGGGGCATTGCTCAGGATGCGGTAGTGATGAATACCGATGATCTGCTCTGTGTAGGGGCGATTGATAATATTCTGTTGTCCTCTACCATTGGTCGTAACAAGCACCTCATTCCGGGCGAAGTGATACAAGCCATTATTGAAGGAACCGAAGAGGTACTGCAACTGCTGCGCGACCACGGTATGAATATTATTAGCACCGGAGGCGAAACTGCCGACTTAGGTGATTTGGTGCGGACTATTGTGGTAGACAGCACCGTTACCGCCCGAATGAGACGCAATAATGTGATCTCTAACGATCGTATTGCCGCGGGTGATGTTGTGGTAGGACTTGCCTCCTTTGGTCAGGCCAATTACGAGACTGAATACAACGGGGGTATGGGCAGCAACGGCCTTACCTCAGCCCGCCACGATGTATTTCACCACGCACTGGCCGAACAATACCCGGAAAGCTACGATCATCAGGTTCCTTCCGATCTGGTATATTCCGGTAGTAAATCGCTAACTGATAAATTGACTATTGAAGAGCAAGAGATTACGATAGGTAAGTTAGTTCTCTCTCCGACTCGAACTTACGCTCCCATTGTGCAGCAAATTCTAAAGAACTACCGGAGTCAAATTCACGGCATGGTACATTGTAGTGGCGGAGCGCAAACCAAAGTGCTGCACTTTGTGGAAAATTTGCACGTGATTAAAGACAACCTTTTCCCCACTCCCCCGCTGTTTCAGCTTATTCAGCAAGAGAGCCAAACCGCTTGGCAAGAAATGTACAAAGTATTCAACATAGGGCATCGCCTGGAGCTGTACGTACCTGAATCCTTAGCAAACGATATTATTGAAATTTCAGAGAGCTTGGGAGTAGCTGCTCAGATTATTGGGCGAGTAGAATCTGCCGATCAGAAGAAAGTAACTATTGAGAGTGAATATGGCAGTTTTGCATACTAAAAATTATACCTAGCAACACAAATATCTTATGTCTACAGATAAACCTGAAGACCTATCTAATGACACAGATAAGACTGCAGAACTGGAGAACCGAATCGACGATATAACTAAAAGAATTAGTTCGTTAGAACCTGACATTGTTGCCCAAGAGCATCGTATTGGTTCCATTGCCCGAAACTTATATCGGTATTTCGTACAAGAAACAGGTGATGAAGAGAATCTTCGCCGAAAGCGATTATCATCAGCCTATGCTGCAATCAACTGGATTTGGAAACTATCTGTAGCACGAATTGTCCTCTTAGGAGGAGGGGGCGCCATTGCTGTTCTTACTCTTATCATAGGTTTTAACACCTTACAAGAGTTTAAAGAACAAAATCAGACACTCAGAGATCAAAATAACTTGGTTGCTCAACAACAAAATGAATTAGTCAAGCAAAACCAATATTTACAAGACCAGAATATTCAAACGCTACGCTCAGTCAATGCTGAAGCAGCCTCCTCTTTAATAAAGGATATTCAAACCGAGTATTATCAAAGAAAGGTGGGTAACGAAGGTCAATCGTGGGAATTGCCGCTTAACCTAATTTACCGCATAACAGCAGTATCAAGAGCATTAGTCCCGTATGATACTATCGTAACACATTTTTTAGATGGTCGTCGGAAAATATATCCAGATTCAATAAGATGGCCAGGCTCACATGACTTGCAACAGTTAGTATACCATATATATATGCCTTACGATGATATGGGGGCTTACGACACGGTGTTTGTAAGCCCTGAGCGTGGTTTTTTATTAGGAACGCTTATTAATTTAGATGTAAAATTTCCCCTTTCACCAAGTCCTAATTTTGAGTATGCAATTCTACGCGATGCTCAGTTAGATGGTGCAAATCTTGAAAAGATAAATCTATATAAAGCCGATCTGAGAAACTCTACTCTCAACAATTCTAACTTGAGTTTAGCACAATTAATTGATGCTAATTTGACGGATGTTAATTTATCAAACTCTCTCCTGTTTAATACTGATTTAACTAGTGCTCATCTAAGACGAGTAGAATTTGATAGTTCTCAATTTTCAAACGGAATTTTTATAAATGCTGATCTAATTGGAGCATCCTTTGCAAATTGCTTACTTTATGGATCGATATTTACAAATGCTGACCTACGTAGAGTTAATTTTAGTGGTGCAACTCTCACAAATGTTAATATAGGTAGCGCTAATGTTTTTGAAGCTAGTTTTGGAGGTACCAAAATAGATACCACCTACCAATTAGTTTTTGTTAATAAAGATGCGGATAGCTTAGCTAATTTTGTTTCTTACGCTCTTTCTAGGGGTGCAATAGCATGGGAGGGCCAACAGCCTTTACCTGATAGTTTACAAAATCCAAATTACTACAGGTATTCATCAAAATATAACAGAAACGCTAGGTAAAGCATTGGTTATAGCGCAACTGCACAATCAGCTCTTCTAACTCAGCCGGACGTTGGGTGCCGATTAAAATTTGCTGGTCATCTATTAACTGTAGTTGCATCCCAAAGCGACCCGAAATAGTGTAGGCCTTTCCTCTCGGGCCGTAGCGCATTCCCCAACCGCCGTATTCGGCCAGCCCGTCGTAATCCCGAATATACATCTCATCAATATCTGCCCAAGCAATGTTGCGGGTTGCCCACTGAAATGGAAATAACTGAAACTTAATACCCTGTTTATTGATCTGCACAAAAAGGTGAGCTTTGTAGGCTAAAAGTACCAATCCACCCCAGATACCGCCGATAAACAACAATGCTGGTACCGGTAGCCAGGGCGTATCAGAAACCTGACTCTGAAGTACCTGAAAAACTCCCAGAAAAATTAAGGTGCCTAGCAGTGCTCCCAATAGCACCCAAATCCAGGTTTGCCGATAGCGCTGCACTTCGGTAAAGCACAGTACATCTGGGTTTTCTCTTTTAAACGATGGTTGCTGAATAGATACCATAACGCTGACCTCTTTTGCTTACACTAGTTACGAAGAGATACCCTGTATTCAAAGTTTTATCCCCCTTTATGATGTAAGGTATTGCTATTCGTCTGCAACTTATTCGCCTTCTTCTTACCACTATTATTTTGGGAATTGCGTCGCATACCTGTATCTTCAAATCATATCTTTCTTTAATGCATATAGTATTTTATTCACGATGTTTTTACTGCTGAGAACAGCATATTAGATTTACCACCAATATGAACACCACTAAGATTATTAATGCCAATATTGTTAATGAAGGCCATATTCAACAAGCTGATGTCCTGATAGAGGGGGCTTTCATTAGTCGCATCGAAGCTGACTTATCTTCTGTTGCTACCGATAATACGTATGACGCTCAGGGGAAACACTTACTCCCCGGATTGATTGACGATCAGGTACATTTCCGCGAACCCGGACTTACTCATAAGGCCACAATCTATTCGGAGGCGAAAGCTGCTGTAGCCGGAGGGATTACCTCCTTTATGGAAATGCCGAACACCGTACCCAATGCGCTCACCCAAAAATTACTACAAGATAAGTACGATACTGCCGCCCAGCATTCGCTAGCGAACTACTCGTTTTACATGGGGGTTTCTAATGACAATTTAGAAGAAGTGCTGCAAACCAACACCCAACAGGTGTGCGGACTAAAGGTGTTTATGGGTTCTTCTACCGGAAATATGCTGGTAGATAATGAACAAACATTACGCAACGTATTTGCCCAATCGCCCATGCTAGTGGCTACCCATTGCGAAGATGAGGCTACTATTCGGGCTAATATGCAGCAGTTCCGCGAGCAGTACGGTGAAGAAGTTCCTATTCGCTGCCATCCCGATATTCGTAGCGAAGAAGCGTGTTACAAATCTTCTTCTCTGGCAGTATCCTTAGCCAAGGAGTTTGGCACTCGCCTGCACGTTTTGCACATCTCTACCGCCAAAGAACTTTCCCTGTTTAGTAACGATATTCCGTTAGAAGAAAAGCGCATAACGGCTGAAGCTTGTTTGCATCACCTTTGGTTTAACGACCAAGACTACAGCGAAAAAGGAACATTTATTAAGTGGAACCCGGCGGTAAAAACTGCCCAAGATCAAGCAGCAATTTTGGAGGCTGTTATTAATCATACCATTGATGTATTAGCCACTGACCACGCTCCACATACTTTATCTGAAAAACAGCAAACATATTTTAAAGCTCCTTCAGGCGGGCCGCTGGTACAACACCATCTGGTAGCTTTGTTGGAGATGCATCATCAAGGAAAGATCACTTTAGAAAAAATAGTGGAAAAAGCCTGTCATCATCCCGCTCAATTATTTGAGGTAGACCGCCGAGGCTTTATTCGCGAAGGTCATTACGCTGACTTGGTACTCGTAGATTTGAACCGTCCCTGGACTGTGCAAACCGACAATATTCTCTACCTCTGCGGCTGGTCACCGTTTGAAGATACTACTTTTCAGTCGCAGGTGACTCATACCTTTATTTCTGGGCACTGCGCGTATGCTAACGGACAATTTGATGAGTCGCAACGGGGATTACGTCTGGAATTCAGGCGGGAAGCCAATTAACTGCGTTGTAACTGAGAGGTGAATGTGTTTTAGTCGCTAACATTGCTCATGTGGGAAAAAGCCTGAATATTTTTTTATTCATCTTTACGTTGATAGCCTATCTCAGCCCCTACGTTTCTCCTGCTCAGGCGTGGCTAGCTGGCTTCTTTTCAATGATTATTCCGGGGTTGCTGTTGCTGCACGCTTTTTTGCTGGCTTACTATATTACTCAACGAAAAAAGTGGTATCTGTTTTCTCTCGTTGCACTGGTTCTAGGGTATCAGTATTTGCTCGCGAGCTTTACGGTGAGTGCTCCATCTACTCCCGAAAGTACACCGTTCTCGGTGTTAAGCTACAATGTACGAGTCTTCAACACGTACGCCTACTTCCAGAATGAGAACGAGCCGGGTAAATCCATGATTAATTGGTTGACTGATGAAGATGCCGATATAAAATGCCTGCAAGAATACTATAACAATGACCAATCTTCTACCTTTAATACTACCGATCGGTTAGAAGCAAACGGTACTTATCATAGATATGTCAACCCTAACTTAGTGAATCGGGTGGGTGCCGAGTTTGGCTTGGCAATCTTTAGTCGCTACCCCATTCTCCGGCGGGGTAGTGTCGCTTTACCCGACTCAACCCATTTTGGTATTTACACTGATCTGAAGATAAAGCAGGATACTGTGCGGGTATATAATGTCCACTTACAATCTATGAGTATTGATGAGCGTGATTTGAGCGATTTGGAAGGGGTCCGTAATAACTATTCTTCGGTATTTCATAAGCTCAAGCACGGATTTGTGAGTAGGGCTGGCCAAATAGACCGCTTGGTTGAACATTTGCAAACCAGCCCGCACCCGGTAATTGTATGTGGTGACTTTAACGACCTTCCTTACAGCTACACGTATTTTACCCTACGTCAGTGGCTCCATAACGCTTTTGAACGCGCCGGTAACGGCTTAGGGTTTAGCTACAACGGTCGCCTATTTTTCCTGCGTATTGATAACCAGTTCTACAGCAAATCACTGAAAGCCCATTCTTTCAAAACTATTCGGAAAGTTACCTTCTCCGATCACTTTCCGGTGGTAACGCAGTATTCATTTACTAAAAATTAATAGTACTATTGGTAATCTACTACCATATTCCTAAATTTGCATCCCTCTATAAACGGTGATTGTAGTTCAGTTGGTTAGAACGCCTGATTGTGGTTCAGGAGGTCGCGGGTTCGAGTCCCGTCTTTCACCCTTTAACAATCTACAGGAGCCACTGATGCTAGGGCATGAGTGGTTTTTTTTGTACCTTTCTACTGTCGTTTTTATTACCATGCAACCAGAGAATACCACCGTCCGGATGAATCAGCGTTTTCTTATGGCTGTTACTCAATTTTTTTTGACATGTATTTTTGATAGGAAAAAGTATGTCGGCATCGGAATTTATGTTATTACCATTACCAGAAAAAATAGACCTGCTGTATCGGGAGGGAACATTTGTTGTGGCCATCCGGTACTACGGTTATAAGGTAAACCTCTATCTAATTAACGGATTTTACGTTGAAGCTTTCTATAACCATAAGCTAGATAAAATTGAGCGGATTGAGCTGCTTCCCAATTCCCACACTCGCCTAAAATTCTACTCCGACCAGATTTCTCTCCCCAACGACTTATTGCAATAGTATTCAGGCGGTTGCCGCGCAATGTTCAGGTGTTCAAAATTATTGACCCTTGACCTGATGTGAAAAACTTGAACACCTGAGCACACAAATACATGAATACTACATTATATCGTTACATTTCCCCAGTTCTCTCCTGAGCGGATACGATTGAGCTGGGTATGCGTAATATTGAATCGCTTGGCAATCATACTTAGGCGAGTTTTATTGCTTTTCAGCAAACGCTTAATCACCCGCACATCAGTTTCGGTTAGTTTGTAACCCGTAGTACGGCTCCGAAGTATGGCTGGGTTATGATTATTATGTTCGTTTAGCTCCCTTTCGGTCATCCAGCGCAAATTGTACCGACTATTATTCTGCTTATTGTAATCCAGATGCACTACGTACTTGTACTCAATCGATGGTTGTTCTAAGAACGCGCCCGCCACTAAGCGATGAATGTAGTGGGTTTGCGATACCTTTTTTCCTAAGCGAACCATTACTGATAAATAGCCATTAACATTTGATCCTTTCATAACGCGACCGTTGATTTTATCAACAGCAAAACTTCTTATTCGGCCGTGGCTAGATACTTCATAACGGGCGTGGGGCAGTGGGGTGTCGAAACGAATTTTTTTCCAGACTTCGCTTCTGTACCGATTAATACTCATGATTAAAAAATTTGCAGTGTATTAGATGAATATTATTAAAAAGCTTCTATTTGCCTGAGTCAGTCGCCATCTCCAATAGCAATTCATGTATTTGTACTATCTGAGGAACAATCAGTACACCTCCACTATTATCAATTGTCACATCAGCTAATTGGTGACGCTCTTCATCACCAAACTGCTTATTCATAATAGCTTCAACCTGTCTCTTTGTCCGATGGACATCTCTTTCTAGTACTCGTTGCAATCGGGTATCTCGCCCGGCATCTACATTAATGACGTAATCGAGCTGACGATAAGAACCTGTTTCGTAAAGTAAGGCAGCTTCTTTGAGCGTGTAGGGCTTTTGTAAGCGGTGCTTTACCCATTGGGTATAATCTTCGGCAACTTTAGGGTGCACCAACTGGTTTAGCAAGGAAAGTTTTTTAGGATTGCCAAACACTTCTTTAGCTAAAAAAATGCGATCTAAACACCCTTGTTGATCGTAAGCAGCATTGCCAAAGGCTGATTTAATCTGTTTTATTAAGTGAGGGTTATGCTGTTGAAGCCATTTGGCACGCTGGTCGGCGTAATATACGTCAATTCCTAAAACTTCAAAAATTTTACACACAAAAGTCTTACCGGAACCAATCCCCCCGGTAATTCCTACTTTCAGCAACTTAGGGGGCATACTGCACGGGTATGCGTGAGGGCTTAAAACTAATATCGCTCACAATAGCTGGTATATTGACTAGCTTCACTGCTACTGTACTATCCTCAGAATTCCAAGTTTCCAGATCAGCTTCCGATTGAAAACTTAGTTGATTAAGTGCGGGTGAAATAAGATCATCAGGCAACCAAAAAGAGACGGTCACAAAATTCTGAGCCAAATAGACAGAAGAATCTTCAGGAAAGTTAACTGGAACCACGGTAGTTTTTCGTTCTACTTTGGTATACAATTCAGTTGCTAAACGTACAACTACTTCGTTGGGGGAAGCTTCTATGCGGTTATCTGGCAACGATACTTCTAAGATAGCTTCTACCTTACCAGAAACTTCTCGGTTGTTTAATGATAGTTGTAGCGTATCTGGTAAATTATCTACTAGCGAAGTGGGACCCCACACTTCTACTTGGGACGGTAATACCCTCATATCTGATACCATACGGTAGTTTTCGGCCAATTGCATAGACTGAGGATCTACTGCAACCGCTACGGTTCTATTCTGGGTGCTATCAATATTAATCCGTAACGTATCGGTGACTACATAGTCGAGATCGAGGTTATCTAACTGCCCACTGATTCCCTCGGCCAACGATTGCCCCAAAATATACTTTGTTCGGGTAGGTGTATCAAGGCTTACTTCCAGGGGGGTAGTATTGAGCCGTAGTGATTTTTTCAGTAAATCCCATCCGCCACCCGTTACTTGTACTGTTACATCTTCGGGTAGTTCACTTAACAGATAGGTGTTACTATCCGAGGGATAAGTAATTGCGAGCGGATAGCGAATTCGGGTGGTGTAATTATCCTTATTGAGCGCACTGAAAAACCAGAACGTGGTAGCCGCTATCACGCAAAGAATTACCACCTTCAGACTTCCTTGTCCGGAAGGTAGCAACCGCTCAATAAATTGAGCTACACTTCGTAATTTGTTAACACGCCGACTCAAAGCTATTACTTAGCATACTGCTTGCTGGCTTCTAATGAAATAGAGGTCTTATCAAATCTAATTCGAGCTCCTCGATCTACTTCTAGTGTCACACTATTTTCTTCTAGTGCAACTACCTTACCGTGCATACCACCCACAGTGACCACCATATCGCCTTTTTTGATGGCTCCAATAAACGTTCGCTGGTCTTTCTGCTTTTTTTGCTGAGGACGAATCATGAAAAAATAAAAAATGATGGCAATCCCTCCAAGTAAGATAAGATTGCCAATAAGTCCGTTTTGTCCGGAACTTGCCTGAAGCAAGATAGATTGAAACATAATAGGTTGTGAGTCAATAAAGTTATTTGCGAACAGGTCCGCTCGTTTCTTCTCCTTTGGGGTTTACGTTGGTTTTGATAAACAATCGGGTAACCGCTGGTTCAGTATTCGCTGTAATGGTGATTGTTTTGTTCTGCACCCCAGGGCGATTCTGGCTGTTAAATTTCACCTGAACTTCTCCGGTTTCGCCGGGGGCTACCGGCTCACGCGAGTAGCTAGGGGTGGTACAGCCACATGAGGCCGACGTACTCTGAATGACCAAAGGAGCTTCTCCAGTATTGGTAAACGTAAATGTATGCTCCACTATTTCGCCTTCCGTGATGGTGCCAAAGTCATAATTTAATTCTTCGAATTCAAACTTAGGTAAGTTTGCGGTGCTTTCGCTTTCCATAGAGGTAGGAGAAGCTTCTTCCAAAGCTGCCACTTCAGTAGCGGGAGCTTCTGATACTTCTGTCTCCGATGCTTTGCTTCCCGCATTAGAATCGCATCCACTCAAACCCCAGAGGCCAATCAAGGCCGTTGCTAGACTTAAACCAACTTGTTTCATATTATTTCTAACGTTATGTGAATATGTGATATAACTATTCTTTTATTCTTTACGGATTTGCCCTAAGAGATTATCTACGTCATCAAGCAACTGACGTGCCTTTTCCCGAGCCTCGTTAATTACTTTTTCACCGTCGCTCTTAGCAACACTATCGGGCAATTGTTCTTTAGTACGTACCAAGTCACCCAGCAGTTCCTCTAGTTTGAAGCGGTATCGCTCCAGACGATACGTCATACGGTCGCGAGTGTTAGTACCTGTGTCGGGTGCATACAAAAGTCCGACCGCTACTCCAGCAGCTAAGCCAGACAATAGAAGTACGAAACTGCCTATGGTTTTGCTCATAAATGATATTGATTAATAAAATTAAATTCTCCGCAAAGTTCGCATTATCTACGAAATTCGCAAAGATAAGCAACGACCTTAACGATTATCAATCAACCCTCGCCCACTCTTCCGAATTAAACTTCTCTCTTGTAACGACTGAGCAATTACATCTAGTAACCCATTAATAAACTGTTTACTTTTTTGAGTACTATACTGCTTAGATACATCTACGTACTCATTAATGGTTACTTTCACCGGAATGCTAGAAAAATTAATCATTTCAGCAATGGCCATCTTCAGTATCACCTGATCCATGCTGGCAATCCGGTCTATCGCCCAATTTTTAGATTTCTCGGCAATAATTTGCTCATACTCCGCATCGTTCCGAACCGTCAGGCTGTAAAGCTTCTCAAAAAAGGCTTTATCATCTTCCCAATTGGGAGTAAGGGTAGCAATCTCAATACCCTCGGCTGGATGCTCGACGATTGATTTCAAACTCCGGTTCACTAGACTCCGAATCACTTTCTGATTTTCCTCCCAACTAATATCTAAGTCCTCAAAAAAGTTGTTCACCACTTCACTTTTCAGCAAATGCTCATTAAACACCTGACGAACCACAGTAACATCCTCCTCCAGTGTAGTGTCGGTAGCGTGCTGATACGTAAGAAACGCTTCATCCTCCTTTATCGTATTTCGGTAGAGCTGGCGAATGGCTCCCTGCTGTTCTTCCCACGACCAATTTCGGTTGGCGGCTTCCTGCTGTAGTGCCTGATTATCGCGAATTGCTTGCACCACTGGATTAAGATAGAAGCGGGTAGAAACGGCTTTTTCCGGCAGCACACTTTCCGCAGAACGGGGCTTTTTCTGAATCTCTCGGTGCGATTCGTCGGCTACCGCTACCAGTAGTAACAGCGACAATTTGTAGTGGTCGCTCATGCTCTCTACCCGCGCCAACATCTGATTCTTTAGAAATGCTCGGTCTTTCTGCGTTTGCGTATCGTAACGTTCCAATGCTTCCTTCGCTACTCGTTGAGCGGTTTCTGATGATTTTGTCGGACCCAAATTACCTTCTAGCCGAGCGGTAAGAATTTCTTCGGCCATTCGGCGGTCTTGCGCCAACTGCTCCGGGTCGGGAAGTTCCATCGCATTCAAGTCCGGTTCAAAAGCCGCGCGCACGTAGTCAAAAGCCAAGGCTCGATTAGCCTGCTGGCACTGTTGGTACGCATAAATATGCTGCATAGCCTTAATCCGCAAAAGTCGTCGATTCAGCATAAAATAGTGGGTTTGTAACTTACTAACAGCAGAGAAACAACAAAATGCATTAAATGATTTACGACATGTAGCCTTTTTTATAACTAACAGGTGTTCAGGTGTTCGGGGCTAAGGTGTTTTAGTGTTATGGTACTATGGTGCGGGGTGTTACAGTGTTTTGGTGTTATAGTACTTTGGTGTTCAACATTAAACTCAGCCATGAATACCATAACACTTTAACACACAAACACCTGAACACACTATAGTTGAGAAATGGAGGCGATGCGGTCTTCGGCCATTTTCATCGCGATTCGGTGAGGCTCGGTCTGTTGTTGGGCGGCTTGCTGAAGCACGGCTTGGCATACATCGTAAATACGCTCCGCTTTCTGAAATAGATATTCTTTGGAATACGTACCAAAGTACTCGGCAGCCACGGCCATAATGCCTCCGGCATTCACTAAAAAATCGGGGGCGTAGACTACTCCTCGTTTCCGAAGTACTGCCCCGTGCCGCTGCTCATTAGCTAGTTGGTTGTTAGCTCCCCCAGCAATTACCTGACAGCTCAGCCGGGAAATTGTATCGTCGTTCAGCGTGGCCCCTAACGCGCAGGGTGCATAAATATCAGCCAAAATATCGTAGATACCATCTAGGCTAACCACGTGCGCCCCAAATTCCCGCGACACGCGTTGAAGCTTATCTTCGGAGATATCGGCAGCAAAAACAATGGCTTTTTCCTTGGTGAGATACTCCGTTAGTTTACTTCCTACTGCTCCCACTCCCTGCACGGCCACCTTTTTACCTTCTAGGCTATCGGTACCGAACGCTTCTTTGGCGGCGGCTTTCATGCCCATGTACACTCCGTAGGCAGTAACCAGTGAAGACGAGCCCGAGCCTCCAATGGCTTCTGGCAGGCCAGTTACGTGGCGAGTTTCCATCCGAACGTATTCCAAATCGCTTAAGGTCATGTTTACGTCTCCGGCAGTTACGTATTTTCCGCCCAACCCATCAATGAATTTTCCGAACCGGCGTAAGTAGGCTTCGTTCTTTAACTTCTTTGGGTCACCAATTAACACGGCTTTGCCTCCTCCTACGTTTAAGCCAGAAATGGCCGACTTATACGTCATGCCTCGGGCCAGACGAATAGCATCCGTCAATGCCTCTTCATCAGAAGCATAATTCCACATGCGGGTGCCGCCCATCGCTGGTCCCAAGGCCGTAGAATGAATTGCTACAATGGCCTTCAGTCCGGTTGTGCTATCGTAGCAGTGCACAACCTGCTCATGATCGCAGGGCGCCATCTGATTAAATACCGAAGCATTTTTTCCTTCAGATTCACCTTGTTCTTTCTGTAAAGTGGCATCCTTATCCGCTAATATATTTTCCATATTGATTCTTTTCAGAGGAGGGCAAAGGTAGATTTTTTTTGAGTGGACGGCAATTCATTCTGGCAAGTAAGAACCATTTGAGTTAACAACCGTTCTAAATCAACGTGAAGGAACTCAGCTATCTCAATAAGTACCTCTACAAGTATCGGTACCGCCTCCTGCTTGGACTTTTATTCATCATTATTTCTAACATTCTGGCAATTATTCCCGCCCAGATTGTTCGGCGAGCGATTAATCTGGTACAGGAGAATATTTCCCTCTATCAAGTGTTCGAGGGGCTGGAGTCGCAAGAGGGCATTTACGACACTTTTGCCGGAAGCATTCTGGTGTATGGCGTAGCGATACTAGCACTAGCGCTAGGTAAAGGTTTCTTTACTTTTTTGATGCGTCAAACCATTATTGTGGTTTCCCGCCTTGTGGAGTATGACCTGAAGAATGAGGTGTACGCCCACTATCAGTCGTTACCCATGAGTTTTTATCGGAAAAATAACACTGGCGACCTGATGGCCCGTATTTCCGAAGATGTTAGTAAAGTGCGGATGTACCTGGGGCCAGCCATTATGTACGGACTCAACCTCTCGGTGCTGTTTATGATCCTAATTCCGTACATGATTTCGGTCAACGCTCGGCTCACATTGTACACCCTTATTCCGCTACCGATTTTGTCGCTGAGCATTTACTACGTAAACAATATTATTAACCGAAAGTCGGAAGAAATTCAGCGCAGCTTATCGGGCTTGTCTACTTATGTGCAGGAGGCTTTTTCGGGTATCCGAGTACTGAAGGCGTTTGTGCGAGAAGAAGATTCGGCTCAGCAGTTTCGTATTGAAAGCGACGATTATAAGGATAAATCTATCAGTTTGGCCAAAGTAAATGCACTATTTATTCCGCTGATTATGGCACTGGTAGGCTTGAGTTCGGTGATTACGGTATTTGTAGGCGGAGTGGAAGTAATTAGTGGTGCTATTTCTCCCGGAGTGATTGCCGAGTTTATTATCTACGTAAACATGCTCACCTGGCCGGTAGCTTCACTCGGCTGGATTACCAGTATTGTGCAGCGAGCTGCGGCTTCCCAAAAACGGATCAATGAGTTTCTGAATACGAAGACGGGTATTATTTCGGAAGAAAATATTGAGCGGGAAATTCAGGGCGATATTACTTTACAAAACGTAAATTTTATCTATCCCGATTCCGGGATTCATGCCCTGAAAGACGTTTCGTTTGCGGTAGAAGCCGGACAATCCATTGCGATTGTAGGAACTACTGGCTCGGGCAAAAGCACCATTGCCAACATTATTCCCCGCATGTACGACGTAAGCTCCGGTGAGGTACTCATCGACGGTATTGATATCAAAAAGTACAATCTAAAATCTTTACGCAGCCAGATTGGCTACGTGCCCCAGGATGTTTTCCTGTTTTCTGACACGATTTTTAACAATATTGCTTTCGGCTCGGAAGAAGCCCCTAACGAAGCAGAGATTAAGAAAGCAGCGTATATCGCCGACTTGGAAAAGACCCTAAATGAGTTTCCTGATGGCTTTGCTACCCGCTTGGGCGAACGGGGCATTACACTCTCAGGTGGACAAAAGCAGCGTGTTTCTATTGCCCGCGCTATTGCCCGCGACCCGAAAATTCTAATTTTAGACGATTGCTTATCGGCGGTAGACACTAAAACGGAAAACACTATTCTCAATGAGCTAAAAGAGGTAATGAAAGACCGCACGACGGTTATTATCTCCCATCGGGTATCTTCCGCCAAATTGGCTGATAAAATTATCGTACTAGACGATGGCTGCATTGTGGAGCAAGGAACAAACGAATCTTTACTGGCTCAAAATGGCGTTTATAAGGAGCTTTACGATAAACAGTTACAAGCAAACGAAGCTGAAGTTACTTCTCGTTGATCATTTGATTTCATTTGATTTCATTTGATTTCATTTGATTTCATTTGATTTCATTTGATTTCATTTGATTTCATTTGATTTCATTTGATTTCATTTGATTTCAAAATATTGATCCACAGACACTTATCTAATTTATTTCTTAATTTTCTTTCTATTTATTTTTTTTTAGATCATACGTTCTATCTTTTTTCGCACCGCCAGTAGTTAATACATTCTTATTTACCATTTTATACAAAGTTTTTTGAATATCTGCTTTAGGTGCTTCATTCAATCTGTTTTGAATGTCAGCTATTTTACTCCTGCCGTTATACTTCAAATCCTCTATAATAAGTGCTTCTAGTTTATATGGTTCGATTGTTTTTAGCGATGGAATAATATCAATTTTAGCCTGTGAAAATAAAACTGGATTAAGTAGATACGCTGTTCCTTTTCTAGCTCCTCGCGATATTATAATTCCGTTGTCTATTAACGTGCCTATCCAAAAGCGCATTTTATCTTCCTGGTTAAGCTGAAGTTTCCGAGCTAGTTGAGTAGAAAGTATTTTCTTTTCAGTAGCTATCAAACCTAGTGTAATGTATTCTTTTTGAGTAAGTTGGTAATACTTATCAATATAGTCTAGAATAGAGACTGCCTCGTTGTCTACTGAATTAGAGTAAACGGTTACTGATACCTGCATAAACTCCGATTCAATTTGAGGCATTGGTTTAGCATCGCGAGCAAGCTTCTCGTACACTAAATCATATCCGGAACCTTCTCCTTCCATTAACTTCAGATCATTTAGAATCTTTATTAGATGAGGGTTACGCCGATGCTGTTTGTGCAAGATATTGTTTTCATCAATCCCTAACGGAAGACTACCAGGACTGGTAATAGTCATCCTATCTGGATACACCTTAATGAATATGTCACTGGAAATGGTGTAGCTCCGATGAGCAATAGCATTGATAAGTAACTCGCGCACTACTTCACGAGGATACTGTCTGATATTTTTGCGAAATAATCCATCGGGTAATTCGGTGCTATAAGTAAGTTCTACTGCCTCACGCTCTAATTCTAATAATAACTCTTTAGGATTATACCGATGAAAATGCCAGTCTCTTTTTCTAATCTTTTCCTCTCGCTCATTATAAACGATATACTGAATCGTGAGCGGATAGTTGAGGCGTGCACGTTGAGCAGGTGTACCAAGCCATAGTATGCCCAAATTAGTTAGGCCTCCTTCAGAGTTAACCAGTTGGTAAAATTCTGCTATTTCTGCCGCCTCTTTGTTTTTAATGAACTCCGAGACTTTATCAGAGGATCTAATATCCTGTATGAATAGATTTACCTTAGCTTCATCAGCATTCGATAAAGAGACTTTCTGAGGAGTAATAATTTCCCACTGAAAGGCTGTTTTCTCGGCAGCCAAATGCGTTAGGTCATTACTACTAACGGGAAAGCAATTATCAGATACCCGAATAAATACTTTTCCTGAGGAAGTTGTAGCGATAGCTCTAACTGAAGGCAATATCTTCAATACAAAGTATTCACCACCATTGATATGCCGTATGATGGAGGGATCGACAATACCCACTCCGTCCGTAAGTCCGCGAAGCTTCTTCATTATTTCGTTGACATTAGTTTGATTCACCCTTTGATTAGTAGGAGGCTCACTGGTAGCATCTTCTATACCGATTATTATTTCGCCTCCTTGTGCGTTAGCAAAGCAAACGCAAATCTCCGCAAGCTTTTTTAAGTCTGCTCTAGACCCAATAGCTAAACGAAGACTTTTGTAGTCTCTATCTTTATTCTCTACCATAAAACTCTTGGTACTATTTGTTCTGTAGTCAATTTGAAAAGATAGAATGTTGCTTTTGCTTTTCCAAAATGAAAAGAATTGGGTAAATAGCAGTGTTTTAATTGATTACTCAGAAAGAAGGTTTTATGAGCCATCGAGGAGCGAATAATTCTTATTTCGGAAATATTGGGGAGGCGATTAGTTCATTGCTAACGGGATTGAAACTGTCCTTCCGCCATCTGTGGCAAGCCCGACAGAAGCGGGAACCGATGGGTGTAGCCGAAGATAATTACTTTGAACGGCAAAACGGTATTGTTACCCTTCAGTACCCGCACGAAACTTTTCCGGTACCGGATATTGGGCGTTACCAGCTTCATAACGAGATTGACGACTGCATCGTCTGCGATAAGTGCGCGAAAATTTGCCCGGTTGATTGCATCGAGATTGAACCGGTGCGAGCTACGGGAGAGATTGGTAAAACCTCCGATGGTTCGTCCAAACGACTTTATGCCGCAACGTTTGATATTGATATGGCCAAGTGTTGCTTTTGCGGCTTATGTACCACCGTTTGCCCTACCGAATGCCTCACCATGACCAAAGAGTACGACTTCAGTGTTTTTGATATTCAAGAGCATACCTTTGCCTTTTCCGAAATGACGGCAGCAGAAATAGCAGAGAAGCAACAAGAGTTTGAGGAATACCAGAAGCAAAAAGTAGCCGCTAAGGCGGCCGCCCCTAAACCTAAAGCAACGGTTCGCCCTAAAGTGGGGGCAAAGCCTGTCTTTAAACCTAGAATTCCTGTTCCGAAGAAAAAACCTAACCAACCACCATCCGAAGAATGAATCTATCGGTAGAAATAATAGCCTTTTATGCTTTTGCCGGATTGGTCGTTCTTTCAGCAATCGTTATCCTGTTTACCCGCAATGTGTTGTACGCAGCCTTTTCGCTGCTACTGACTTTTCTGGGAATTTCAGCGGTATACGTACTGGCCGGAGCTGATTTTTTGGCCGTGATGCAAATTTTGGTGTACGTGGGTGGAGTATTGGTGTTGCTCGTTTTCGGAGTGATGCTCACCAACCAGGTAGCCGGAAAATCAGTGCGTACCCAACACCACAACCAGTTTTGGGGACTGCTTATTGGCGGAGCCTTATTCTTCTTGTTAGCGCAGGCTATTTGGTTTATTGATATGAGTAGCTTGGTATGGCTACAGACCGCCAAGACGGTTCAGGCTTCTACGGTATCCACCCTTGGTATTCAACTAATGAGCGATTTTATTTTGCCCTTCGAGCTAACCGCAGTGCTGCTGTTAGTGGCACTTATTGGGGCGGCCTACGTAGCCCAGCGACAGTTGTAATCCAGAGTGTTCGAGTGTTCAAAATTACTGCTTCTTAACTCGGAGTAAAAAACTCTGAACTCAAACACCTGAGTACACGAATACATGAACGCTTCAAACTAGAAGAAATCCTGCCACACTCGGCGACGCTGAAGCTTCAGATCGCTCAGCATAGAGGACTTTACGTTAATCTGCACGTAGTAGGAGGTAAACCGCCCAAAGGGAACCCAATCAAATCGAAAATCGAAGCAGTCTAAGTCGCGGAAAATAGTGACGTTGGTTTGGGTAATTTCTTCCCGCTCAAAATCGTAGCCCGACTGAAAGCGTACTTTCCACTTAGGCGTAAGGTTAGCATCGCCCGAAAACTGTAGCGATTGGGTAAATGGACTAGCGGTAGGCTCAGGAGCAAATTCATTCTCTCGCGGGGCTGGCTGAATAATCTCTCTAGTTAAGTTTTTCCGATAATTAAAGGCATAGCGCAGTTGCAAACTCCAAGCTACATCGAAATCAGCGTAATCATTGAAGGCGGGGCCTACCAGTTCTAGCTGGTTTAGTTCATCTACCGTGGGGTCTATATCATCTTCAGGATCGCCTCCCTCTTCTTTATTCTCCTTAGCTTTGGGTTGCAGCCGAGTACTTATATTAAAATTGGCGCGAGAAAGCGTACCAATACTAAAGTTCCGCTCATTGACCCCTCCCAACCCATCAGGGGTAGGCCTTGTCTGCCAGGCGTACTGATCGAACTTAACCAATCGGGCAAATATTTCACCATTCTGGGCAGTATCCCTCGGGTTGGTCGGATCAGGAATATAAATATACGGGTCTACGGTAGCCCCTCCATTGATAGATACTTTTCCGTCTAGTAGTCGAGTGCGCGCTGAGATGTTAAATGGAGCTAGATTAAATGAATCAGCTGCAAGATTGTAGCTGGTGCTCAGTTGCAGACTTTCAAAGATTGGTATTTTCTTAGTGGCGTTTTCGGCATCGGTAGTATCCTTCTTATCCCGCACCTTCATTTCAATATTGTTACCCAATGAAAATCCAATAGAACCGGCTTGTCCAGCGTTGGGGGCGCGATATACCCGTTCATCAAATAGTGGGACTGTTACTAGATTTCGATCGCGCCCTTCCTGAAAGAACGGATCATTTGCCTCGTTTAGTTCAGGCCCGATTCGCACTTCTTGGTAGTAACGACCTTCATAATTGGGAGTGTAACCTACACTGATAGAGGGAATAATCGTATGGCGAATTGCCTGAATATTACCACCGCTTTTAAAGGGAACTGTACCGTATATCCGCGTGCTAAAACTCATACTAGTATTCCAGGAACTTACCCGATGAAACCCTCGGAGCGTATCAATTCTAATGTTATTAAAGTCGCTATCATCGTAAGCAAACTTATTCAGATACCAAATTTCTTCATAATTAAATGAGGGCGATACGGTAATATGCTTGAGTAAATTGAATGAAGTAGAAATAGGAATGGTGTGGCGCATCCCGGTTTCGGTACGCTTCAGAATCTCGGGCAGGTTATTACCGTTGATCGCCAAGATACTATCGGCCAATATCGGATCATACCCGGCAATCTGATCGAAAGGAATATTACGGGGTGGCTGCACTCGTCCGTTGGTAAACTCATTGCGCCCCTGCATTCGGTAGCCTACGTTAACTTTAGCCAACCATCCGGTACGCCGTTTGGCAATGTTCTGAAACGGATAAATTCGGTTCATATTCACCGAAATATCGGGCAGTATTACGTTAAATGTTCCAGTAAGCAGGTTTTGATTGTGGCGCGCACTCAAGGCCATATTAAACGGAGTATTGCGAAATGCGGTAGAATATTGCACACTAGAGTTAAGGGTAGTATTTAAGTTCTGCTGTACATTGAGCGAAGGGTTGTTTTGGTTATACGTGCTGGTAGCGGCGTTAACCGACGCTGAAAATCGGCTTACCCCCCGGGGCTGAGGGGCGTGCCGAAAGTTAATCCGAAAGTCGCGAGCTACCTCCGAATCTTCGCTATCGGGGTCTATTCGCTGCTGGTTAAAGCGGAAGTCTAACCCACCATTGTAGGCGTAGCGCTTGCGGTACTGGGAGTTTACGGTAAACCCGTAGCTTCCTTTAGAGTAGATCTCGCCCAGTAACGTCAGGTTCACATATTCGTTAATATCGAAGTAGTAGCCTCCGTTTCTTAGGAAGAACCCCCTCCGTTGCTCTTCCCCGTACTGCGGAACAATAATGCCTGAGTTCTGCTCCCGGGGCATGGGGAAAATGCCGAACGGCAACCCTAGTGGAGTAGGAATATCGGTAATCACCACGTTAAAGGGCCCGGAAACTACTAGGTTACCTGGCACTACCTTCAACCGCTTAGACTGGATGTAGAAATCAGGAATTTCGCCCGGTTCACAGTCGCAGGTAGTGTACCAGCCCTGATTAATGAATACTTCATCGCGCTCGTTCTTCTTCACTGTTTCGCCGTACACATAACCGGCTCCTTGCCCTTCTGGCTGGGTGAGCACCCCCGAAATGTAGGCTCGGCGGGTATCAAAGTTATAGCGAATTTCTTCGGTCTGGTATTCCTCGCCTCCGTCCTTAAAAATAGGTTTACCGGTCACTTGTCCGGTAGAATCTTCCTGCCCCCGGGCAGTAACCGTATTGTTTACCCAATCTAGTTCTACGTAGTCGGCTTGCAGTGAGGTTTCGCCGTAATTGATGGTAGCATTACCGTAGAGCTGAATAACCTGATTGACTACATCAAAATTAATAGAATCTTCAGCATCATACGTAATGGTGGTCTCTATATCACCTTCTTGCTGTACAGCTGTACTATCGGTCAGCACTGAGTCGGCAGCTAAGGTAGTTGTATCAACGGGGGGTAATAAATTAGGCGGAATTGTATCGTTCGGACCTAAAATCCCCAATGTATCGGCATTAGGGAGCGGGTCTTCGGGTGTTTGCGCGCGTAAATTTGTAGCTACGGCAAATACTAGCCAAATAATACATGCGTATTGTAAATAATGCAATGTATTTTTAAGTTTTAGAGAAAATGTGGCAAGTTTGCACAAAAGTAGGCTTTGTTACCTAAACAACCGAAGCATGGTGAGAAATATTATATACATCGCCTGTTTTTCGCTTCTGCTACTGATGGCCTCCTTTAGTACCGTAGGAGTAAAACAATATCAGGTGAAGAAAGTGGTGATTGATGCGGGACACGGTGGAAAGGACCAAGGAACCCACGGAGTGTTTTCTGAAGAAAAAGATATTGCCCTGAGCGTAGCTAAAAAGCTAGGAAAAATACTTGCTAAGCACTTACCCGAGGTAGAGGTAGTGTATACTCGAGACAGTGATAACTTTATTTCGCTAGAGGGACGGGCAGATATTGCTAACGAAAATGGAGCTGATTTATTTATCTCTATTCACGCCAATGCCATGCCGGCTGGTAATGAATCGGTGTACGGCACCGAAACCTACGTAATGGGTACCCATAAGGTGGAAGACAACTTGAATGTAGCCCGACGAGAAAACTCGGTAATTTTGATGGAGGAAGACTTTGAAGAACGTTACGCAGGTTATGATCCTAACGCCCCCGAATCACATATTCTGTTTGCGCTTTACCAAAATGCGTATTTAGGTAATAGCCTAGTATTGGCCGATAAGATCGAGTCGCAATTTAAGCACCGGGTGGGCCGCCGTAGTCGAGGGGTGAAGCAAGCGGGTTTTTTGGTACTGTGGCGCACGTCTATGCCCAGTGTGTTGGTAGAGTTGGGGTATTTAACCAACCCGAAAGAAGAAAAGTACTTAAACGACGAACTCGGGCAAACCTACCTTGCTTCGGGTATCTTCCGGGCTATTCGTGACTATAAAAATGAAATAGAAACAAA